>CANHUF010000311.1 GCA_947463715.1 Sphingobacteriales bacterium | reverse complement strand
CCAAGTGCAAATCCATTCCGGTTAAAAGCATTGTGGACGATCTTGATTTCATCTATGTCTGAATGATAGTTAACCTCATGCCATCCCGGATAGGGGTCCGTTCGTTCGCTCACAATTGCTATTTCATTTGGTGAAATTGTTTGTTCATTAACCCAGGTATCTTTTCGGGGCATATTTTCAATTACCTGCTCTGCCAATGTGATGGCTGTGCCGCTTGGTGCATCTTTCTTTTGGGTATGATGTATTTCTTTTATGTCCATTTCATACTGTGGCTGTCCAGACATCAAACGCGCAAGGTTTTTATTGATTTCAAAAAAAATATTCACACCTACACTGAAATTACTTGCATACAAAAAGGCACCATTATTTTTTGCACATTGATTTTCTATCTCAGGTAATCTTTCAAGCCATCCAGTTGACCCACATACTACCGGCATTTTCATGTCAAGGCATTTCGCCACATTGTCAAATGCAGTATGCGGACCAGTAAATTCTATGGTTACGTCTATTGCAGCAAAGACATCTTTATTAAAGTCATGCAAGTTATTCAGGTCAATTTTCACATCAACAGCATGTCCTCTTGAAATGGCAACTTCTTCAATGATTCTGCCCATTTTACCGTATCCAACAATTGCTATATTCATGCCTTGAAATTGAAGATAAAAAGTTAAATCAGTTCATATTTACCCTTGGAAGAGGCTTTTTGTAATTTGGTGAAATGGAAATGGCTAAGCCCAGTGGCGTCTGTGGTGAAGAAATCTTCGGTTTAATACTCATCGTCAGTCCACTGTTTATATCAAAGTTTCTGAGGTGACCGTCAACTGTTGCATCAACCACATTAAGCCCCCATGCAACCAGTATTCCCAATATTGAAAAATCCATATTTTTCCTGAACTGATTCCGGTAAAGTTTGAGTGATTCTGTTGACAAGGGTTGTAATTCCCTTACTATGAGTGCATCATTTGCCTGGTTGGTATCCAGTTTTGCAGAAAAAGCGAATCTCGTTTTTTGATACCATTCCCTGTTGTACTTAAAAGTGCTGACAGGAATTGCAATTACTCCATAAACAAGCGGTACTTTCCAGTATTTTTTATTGTAGACTTGTCCAAGGCCAGGAAGTATCGCAGACATCAGTGCAGCCCGTGATGCAGGCGATTTCTTCTTTTTGGTTGTATCGGATACAACCTTTTGAAGAGTGGTGTCTTTGAGCCGTTGAGCATTGACATGCAAAACTGTCAAAAACAGTAAACTGAGTATGAATAGTCCTTTGAATAGCTGTTTACACATCAGTGTATATTCACTTTCATTTTTTCAAGTAAGCCATTTAGTTCCTCTACAGAATAATATTCCAAGGTGATTTTACCTCTACCGGTACTTTTATGATCGAGGTTCACTTTTGTTCCAAAATGGTTACTCAGCTGATCCTGAATCTTAGTGAAGTTATTGCTCTGTGGTTTAGGTTGAGCTGGTGCGGATTTTTTCCCGGGCTTGTATAGTTGTTTTACCAGCTCTTCTGTTTGCCTGACAGAAAGTTTCTTAGTCAGAATTGCATTGTAGACATACAACTGTTTATCAACATCGCCTGCATTGATTAAAGCCCTTGCGTGACCCATTGATAAGCTGCCATTTCTTACGCCTACAACTATGTCTGGAGGCAGTTTCAACATCCTGATATAGTTTGAAACTGTACTTCTGTCCATCCCCATGCGCGTAGCTACTTCTTCCTGTGTCATGGAGCATTCATCCATCAAACGCTGGTAGCTCAATCCTATTTCAATGGCATTCAGATTCTCACGTTGCAAGTTTTCCAATAACGCCAGTTCCAAAACCTGTTTGTCATCAGCTTCTCTGATATAGACAGGTACATCAGTTATACCTGCCAGTTTTGCAGCTCTCCACCTTCTTTCACCTGCAATCAGTTTGAACTTTCCTGATGGAAGTTGTTTTACCGTTAGAGGCTGAATGATGTCGTGCAGTTTAAGCGATTCAGACAACTCTGTAATTGCCTGCTGATCGAAATCCTGCCTCGGTTGTTGAGGGTTAGGAATAATGTCATCCAGCGGAATTCTTGATACTGATGTTGTTTTGGTAACAACTTCAGGTTTAAGTGTGCCTGCTGGTCCTTTTAAATCTGAATCAATGCTTCCCAGGAGCGATCGAATTCCTCTGTTGAGCGCTTCTTTCTTGGGACTTGCGTTATTGCTCATGGTCTGTGTTTAGGGTTCTTTCTGACTCTTTGATTTTGGTCATGTTATTTTTCTGAAGGACTTCCTTGGCAAGGTTCAGGTAATTCATAGAACCTTTACTTTCCGCATCATAGAGAATTGCCGGTTTGCCCACACTCGGTGCCTCACTTAAACGTGCATTTCTGTGAATGAGTGTATCGAAAACAAGGGCATCAAAATGTCTTCTTACTTCATTGACAATTTGATTACAAAGTCGTAATCTCGAGTCATACATGGTCATCAGGATACCTTCAATTACCATATCTGTATTGAGCCTGCTCTGTACTATTTTAATGGTGTTGAGTAATTTTCCCAGACCCTCAAGGGCAAAAAACTCAGCCTGTACTGGAACTACAACTGAATCTGATGCTACAAGTGCATTGACAGTTATGAGTCCGAGTGAAGGTGAACAATCTATAATGATGAAATCATATTCATCCCTTATGGTCTGTAACAGATTTTTAATAACATTCTCACGGTTGGGGTAATTAATCATTTCCAACTCTGCACCTACGAGATCTATATGAGACGGTATAAGGTCGAGGTTGGGAATTTCTGTTTTGAGAATGGTGTCTGCCGCCTGGGTATCCCCAATCATGCAGTCGTATATGCTCTGCTGTATGTTCTGAAGATCAAATCCAACTCCTGAAGTACTGTTTGCCTGTGGGTCAGCATCAACAAGTAGCGTCCGGTACTCCAAAACTGCCAGACTGGCCGCTAAATTGATTGCTGTAGTGGTCTTTCCCACACCACCTTTTTGATTTGCAACACCTATGATACGCGCCATGGTTTTTCTTGTTTTCTTTAATGACAGGATGGCAAAATTACACTTTCGGCACCATTTTCGGGAACATTAGGTATAAATTTATGTTAGTTTGATAAACAATGTAGGAATTTCATGAAAAGACTTTTTGGCTCCTGGATTTTTATAGTGCTTATGCTCGCACTGGATATTTATGTTTTTCAGTCGCTGAAACTGGTTACAGCTTCACTTTCAGTCAGACCAAGACTCATTATTCATGGTGTTTACTGGTCATTTACAGTTATTGCAGTACTCTTGTTCCTTTTACTTCCATATTTCAGTCTTGAAACCCTACCTAGGTTTGTGAGAACCTATCTCTTTGCCATAGTAACTGGTTTCTTTATCGCCAAATTAGTTGCTGCCTTGTTCTTTTTAGTGGATGACCTGCGCAGATTTCTGCAATGGGGTGGCGGAAAGGCTTTAAACCTTGTCAATTCAAATAATCCCATTGCAGATAGTTCAATTACAAGATCTGTTTTTTTATCCTGGCTTGGTATTGGTGTTGGCGGCGGACTCTTTGGCACGCTTTTATACGGTTTCAGCAATAAATACAGGTACAGGGTTGAGAAAGTAAAGTTGAAGTTCGATAAACTGCCAGCTCCTTTCAGGGGCATGAAACTTGTGCACATTTCGGATATTCATGCTGGGAGTCTCGAAGATAAGGAAGCTGTAAGAAAAGGGGTGGAACTGATCATGGCCCAAAAGCCAGATCTGGTTCTTTTTACTGGAGACCTGGTCAATAATGTAGCCACAGAAATGGACGAACTCAAATCTGTTTTTTCAAGTATCCAGGCACCTATGGGCGTTTTCAGTGTGCTGGGTAACCATGATTATGGAGATTATGTGCGGTGGAATTCAGACCAGGAGAAAGTTCAGAATCTGAATAATCTGAAAGGGGT
>CANHUF010000310.1 GCA_947463715.1 Sphingobacteriales bacterium | reverse complement strand
TGATCTTCAATTGAAACAACTCGGACTTGTACAACCCCTCAATCCTTTTTTCAAATGGGAGACCGCCATCCGGTCGATTTCAGGCAGTTCAACAAATCCATCTATCTCTCTCAAGAATGAATTGTCGGAAGAAACACTGCTGGAGCTTGCCGGATTTTATATTGATTTGAATCTGAATGAAGAAGGATTCCGGGTTTTGAATCTGTTGCCAAATCATCCAGTAGCATTATATTGGATGGCTTATTTGCATCGCAATAATCATTCGACATCATCATCATTTTTGTCTCGGGCGGATACTTTACCTACAGGTATGATTTTCCCTTTTAGAACAGAACATCTTCCTGTACTTCAATGGGCATCGGAACAAAGCAGCAATTGGAAGCCGGATTACTATCTGGCATTGTTGCTGCATGACAAAAATAGGCAAGAAGATGCAAGCAATATAATCCGATCACTCGGCAACCGTCCGGATGCTGCACCGGTATATGCTTTAAGGGCATTGTGGACAACCAGTAACCCTTCAGAAAAGGAAGCTGATCTCAAATATGCAGCAGCGTTGGATCGGCAGTCCTGGCGCTATCCGAAATTGCTGATTCAACATCAGATTCAGCAGCTTCAATTTGCAGTTGCATTAGAGGAGGCAAAAAAATATAAGAAAGAACATCCAGGAAAAAACTTTATCATGGACATGCTGCTGGCAAAAACATTGTTGCTGAACCATCAGTATAAATCCTGTGATTCACTCCTTGCATTGATGGACATCATTCCTTTTGAAGGTGCTACCGATGGTAGGGTTTTGTATTGGGAGGCAAAAATGATGCAGGCCGTGCAGATGATGAAGCTCGGTAAATACAAGTCTGCCCTGGGTTTTATCCGTCAGGCTTCCGAGTGGCCGGAGAATCTCGGTGTAGGCAAACCGTATGAGTCGGACATCGATAGCAGGCTGGAACATTATCTGACTTACCTATGTTTGAAACAAATGAAGCAGCAGGATCAGGCGAGGCTGTATCTTGATAAAATACTTGAATTCAAGCCCGGTATCAACAACACCATCCGGAATTTCCAACCAGCCAACAATTTGGTCACCAAGTGGGCCAGTGATGCCAAAGGAAATGTGATGGATTGGCCTTCTTGGATGGGGGAGCAAATGAATCGGTATCCGCAATTCCGTGATACTTTTAAGTGGGTGTTGGAAGTCACAGAAAAAAAACAGCACGCTGAAAAAGCCGACTTAGCATCCGATCCCTGGAAAAGGGTGTTGGATAGAGTCATGGGTTGGGAGTTGAGCCATTTGAAACAAACAAACCTGGGCTACTGATGAGGCCATCAATCCGAGTGGGTGGATATTTTATAAACTTCTGCAATACTTTCCAATTAGGGCATAACTTGTAAAGGCAAAAAAGTATTTCGATTTATTGCTAATCAGGTAGGATACACCTCTGATTGTGGAACTTAAGTTGTTTGGTGCGTTGGGGGAATAAAACTTTGAATTCAAATAAATGAATATGTCGAAATGGATTTTAGTTGTCTTTATTTCTTTGGTATCAATTCAGCGGGTAGATGCACAAAAGGTTTCCTTGGTGAAAAAGGACAACTGGCATGGATTCGTCCGTCAGACCTTTGATTTTGAAGGAAGAGAAGCCTGGGTTGTTGAACCGACAAAACAATTGCAGGGGAAACCCTGGATTTGGAAAGCGTACTTCCCTGACTGGCATACGGATATAGACTCCATATTGCTGAGCCGTGGTTTTCATCTTGCTTATTTGCAAACCAATGATATGTTTGGATCTGCTCTTGCGATGCAGTGGTGGAACCTTTTTCACAAGTGGATGACGGGCAACGGCTTTGCGGAAAGGGTGGCCCTGGAAGGTATCAGCAGGGGAGGTTTGTATGTATACAATTGGGCAAAACGCAATCCACTTAAGGTCTCCTGCATTTATGCTGAGGCGCCGGTCTGTGATGTCAAGAGTTGGCCAGGCGGCAAAGGCAAAAGCAAAGGCTCTCCGCTGGATTGGCAATTATTGCAACAGCATTTGAATTTTTCGGAGAGTCAGGTCATGGAATATGCAGACAACCCGGTTGACGGACTGGAAGGACTAGCTGCCTGTAACGTGCCCGTATTACACAGCATAGGGTTGAATGACAAAATTGTACCAAACGATGAAAATAGTTTTGTGCTGGCCGACCGTTATGTCAAACTTGGAGGTATTGTGACTTTGATGCCCATGACGCGAAGTCAGCAGCAATTAGAAGGACATCATTTTGTGATCGAACACCCGGAGCGTATTGCTGACTTCATATACAGCAACAGTTATCCCGTTCAACAGATGCTTCCCTCTGCAAATTTTCATGTGCAACGATCGGGATTGCAGAACAGCTATCACCGCTTCGCCAAAGAAAAGGTGGGCAGAGTAGCGTTCATGGGTGGTTCCATCACAGAAGGGAAGGGCTGGAGAGAGTATGTATGCCAGTACCTGCAGCAAAGATTTCCGGATACAAAATTTGAATTCATCAACGCTGGTATTTCTTCAACCGGGAGCACCCCGGGCGCATTCAGACTGCAGCAGGATGTGCTTTCGAAAGGCCAAATTGACCTGTTTTTTGAAGAGGCTGCTGTCAATGACCGTACTAACGGATTTAACAATCAGGCACAGGTGAGAGGCATGGAAGGTATAATCAGACACATGCGCATAGTTAATCCAATGGCTGATATTATAATGATGCACTGTGTGGATCCGGATAAGATGAAGGAGTACAGACAGGGAGTTATTCCTGCTGAAATCCAAAACCACGAACGGGTAGCAGAAGCATATGGCGTCAATACCATTCACCTGGCCAGGGAGGTGACTTCCCGCATAGATGCCGGAGAGTTCAGCTGGGAGCGTGATTTCAAGGATTTACATCCATCACCGTTCGGTCATCACATCTATAGCAACAGTATACGAAGCTTTCTTGAAAAAGCCTATGATTCCATAGAGACCATAAAGCCGGTTGCTCATGTTTTGCCCAGGATGATTGATCCGGACAGTTATGGAGGTGGGCAATATGTGGCGGTAGATCAGGCTACGTTCATCAAAGGCTGGAGGATTGAACCGAACTGGATGCCAAAGGATGGTGCTGGAACCAGAAAACAGTATGTCAATATACCAGCCCTCATTGCGGAACAGGCAGGTGAAACAATTACCTTTTCTTTCAAGGGATCAGCTGTGGGAATATGCATTGCATCAGGCCCTGATGCTGGTCGGATTCAATACAGCATCGATGGTGGTCCGGTCAAAACACTGGAACTCTATACACAGTGGAGCGGTGGCCTGCACCTGCCCTGGTATCTGATACTGGACGATCATTTAAAAAACAAAAAACATCAGCTCACCATTACCATTGCTGAAGATGCTCATGAAAAAAGTAAAGGGCATGCCTGCAGGATTCTTCATTTTCTGGTGAATCAATAAGTATTATTTGATTTTCAAGTCGAGGTCAAACATCACTCCGATGACATGAAAAGTCCTGTTGTAGCTTTTTGCAAAATCCGGACGGTAGATGTAGAAGAAATCAACCTTGCTGTTTTTGATCCATTCGTATTTGAGCCCGATTGTATTTCGAATATTGTCTATTGGGTATTCTCCTTTCTCAAATGTAAAGTAGGGCTCAGAAGAGAAATACAGGTCTGTTTTATTTGATATTTTTTTCTTTGCCTGTAGTCTAGTTCTAACTATCCATTTTGTGTTGTTGGTTACGTCTCCGTCATCAGCAAACTGAATCGTGTATTGCATCTGAGGCCTGAAGTCGAAGGTCCATTTTTGTTTTTTTACATTGAATTGCCAGCCCCATCCAATCCTGCTGGAATTGCCATTCACGGTATTGGCATACCGGTAGTTAAAGAATGTGCGTACACCCTTGGTCAGGGTTTTCCCAACTTCCGGACTCC
>CANHUF010000309.1 GCA_947463715.1 Sphingobacteriales bacterium | reverse complement strand
GGCATTGAGACGGCTGGTGGTGTCATGACGGCCCTGATCAAGCGTAATACGACGGTGCCGACCAAGAAGTCGCAGACATTCTCGACGTATGCGGATAACCAGACACAGGTCAAGATTCGTGTGTTCCAGGGTGAGCGTGCCCTGACGCGTGACTGTGATCTGTTGGGCGAGTTTGACCTGAACGGTATCCCGCCGATGCCTCGTGGTGTCCCACAGATTGAGGTGACGTATGACATGGATGCGAACGGCATCTTGAGTGTCTCGGCGGCCGAGAAGTCGACTGGAAAGTCAAACAAGGTCACGATCAAGAATGATAAGACCCGCAGCGCCGAGGATATTGAGCGGATGGTGTCTGAGGCGGCGAAGTACGAGGCGGAGGACAAGGCGGTCATGGAGCGCGTGGAGGCACGCAATGGTGCGGAGGGATATCTGTATGGCGCCCGCAACTCGGTCCAGGAGGAGAAGGTGAAGGAGAAGTTGGGTGCGGCGGACCTCGAGGCGGTTGAGGCCACTGTGAAGGAGGGCCTCGAGTGGCTGGATGAGAACCGCGATGCTGCTGCGGAGGAGGTGAAGGAGAAGCAGAAGGAGTGGGAGGAGCGTATTCGCCCCGTCCTCATGAAGATGTATACTAATGATGCTAATGATGCGAATGATACAAACACCACTCCTCAGGGTGCAGAGGCCGACGCTGCTGGCCCCAAGGTCGACGAGGTGGATTAAACAACTCACATATTAGATTTGAATCAGACATCAGATGTTTGGATCAAATCTTATTAAAACAGGAACAAAGACGCCAGGATGGCGCATCCTGTGTTGTAAGGACCTCCCAACTGCCATACAATCCACCAAGGTCATTTCACGATTCGGTATCAAGAACACCCTCGTGCAGTTTCCCGCGGACTTCAATCCCCGTGATCTCCTACATCGCTGCCGCTACGAGGAGATTGAGCGATGTTTGGCATCCGGTGCGTGTGTCTGCGGCAATGTGATTGATTCGGCCGTGTTTGTCCCCAAGTGGAGCACTGCGAATCCCGAATTCACACAACGACTCGTGTGGCAGTATAGACCCAAGTTCGTAGCACATCCGAAAGAGATGGATGTGATTCTAGCAGTAGATTGCCCGTGTCATCAGGATGTGGAGTTTGTCGATGTAGACTTTACTCACGGGGATATTTGAGCGGATACACTCATTACACCACCATTGGTTCCCTGATCCTTTGTCTGATCCGGTATAGGTGTGTATTTAATCGGCGACCGTTGAGCCACCGGCTTAATGCGATAACTGTAGGTGCCAAACATTTCAGGGCTGAGATATTTCGTAACATATGCACTATCTGAGCCATAGTTGACCGCCAAACACGATGCCCCCTGCGCATATCCATACTTCTCCCAGTCGTAGTCCACGCCATCGGACTCAATGGCGGGTGCCACAAATGTGAGTGAACGTGTGACCATTGCCTGGGTTATCTGACCATTTGCCAGACTCTGCGGGGACGCATCGACGACTATGTCTGGCGTTGCCGACATGTTAATATAGTCCGCCAGGCGTGAATCGGTTGCCGCCATATTACTGACAATGATAACCTTCTGTGCCAACTGATTGATGTGTGTGGCAACGAGGGTGTCTTGTTGTTTGCAGGAGTTGAATGCAGCAGGGAGACGATACTGCTCCATGTTTGAACGCAACGCTGCCGCCACAGAGTCATAGGTGTACTTTGTGGGTTCTCCGCGGAATCGGAGATAGAGCACGACGAAGTCATCGGAATTGTCAGATATTGTTGGAACCAAACCAGTGCCAAACACGGCCGTGATGACCGCTGCGACAGCAGAATCGAACGGGAGGGCGTTCATGGATATACGACGCCATAGGCTACCGGATTCGATTGCTTGGAGTACGGGGGCGCCCGCCAGATCTGGCCAAATGTCAAACACGAATCCACGTGCCCCCGCTTTCGCCGCGAGACGCACGGCCTCCGGTGAAAATACACCATCGCGTGCAGGGAAAAAGAGACCAGCGCCATTCACAGTGGCGATATATAAATTACCGAGGACCCAGGCATTGTTTGAAACACTGCCCTTCCGTAACTCTTCCTTGTAGAGTTTCAGGGACTTACGACCCGTTGCAGGAACACGTGCCGCCAGTTGTGCTGTACATGTAGTCGTCTTGACACGAATGTTATCGGGTGTCTCGTAATTCCGTGATATCGTGAGATAGACAATTAGGAAGATGAGGGCGAGGGCAATTGTTGCAGCGACGTGCCACCAGGTCCATTTTGCGGTTGCTGCTGCTGCCGATTCCGTGACGGACTTGAGGAGGGATTGTGTGGAAGTTCCGATATTGGAAAAGAACTTCTGAATCTCTGGATTTAGTGGAGGAGCACTCATTCTATGGGGTCACGAGATTAACGATGTAGGAGTTGATACGCCAGGGCGAGTTTATCATCGGATGTAAGGGTTGTGACTTTCTTCGCTGCACGCAGTGTCGTGGCGGCCTCCGGTGTGAGCCCCGTGATTTCGGGTGTCTCTGCGACGAATCGGCGTGCCTCCTCGGCGATTTCGGTGTAGAACTTGTCCACGGCACCCATTGCACCCTGCATACCGGTTATAGGTGGTTTTGGTGTTGGAGGCGCAACTAATGTAAGGGACTTCTGGGAGCGTTCCTGTATGAAGAGGAGGAGAGCCACAAACACATCGCGCCGCCCCTTAGTGCCGAGTTTGGTCCAGGTGGTGACAAACAGGTCAAAGAGTGCCTTCAAATCCTCGGCGGAGAGGATACGTAGATCTCCCAGAAATTCTTTTGACATCTCCACGAGGAACCAGGCAACACTCTTGCGTTGTTTGCCGGTGATTTCGGGTGGTGCACGTTCTTTGATTGAGGGTGCATCTTTGAGCGTGTCCATTGTGAGGAGCCAAACAATCCAGAAGAGGAGTTGGGTTGTTTGGTTTGCACGTAGGGCCGCCTCGAGTTCGTTACCAATGGTTTTAAGGTCCGCACCGTCCTGTCCTGGGACCCATATGCGCTTGGCGATTGTCTGGTCTCCCGCCCCACCACCGGAACGAATGCGCCGCCTGACCGCCTCGGACTCACGGAAACAGTCTTCGGGTTTCGGAATCACGGGTAGGTTGCGTTTGGGTGCAAGGACGAGCCAGGCGACGACCTCGGCCACCGATTGGCGTACGGAGGGCGTGTTGCGAACAGCGAGAATGTCACCGCCGGCGCGATGCCAGATGAGGCGGATATGTTGGATATTCTTGAACCATGTTTGGGGCCATCCGGGTGCATTTGTAAGACCCACATAAGCGGCCCAGGTGTGAAAAAGGACGGCTTCGAGACGTCCGAGACCCGATTCACTGCAAACAAGTTCCGCCGCCCATCGTTGGGCACGATCCATGTCAGCGGCGGCGATGGAGCGTTGTAGGGCACCCTGGACATCACCCCATGCGTAGCCGCAGATTGTGTGTTTGCTCATCCTCACTGGTGTTTTTGATGGATTTCGCGATTTTGAGGGGACGCAGGGGGCGCATCAATGTTGAATCGCCAATTCCAAACAAAGGACCAACGAATCTGCCAGCGGTCCATGGCCTGTGGGAGCCAGGCGGGAACGGGGACGAGTTTTGTTGGGATGTCAAGGGAACGTGGTGGCGTATCGGGTGTTGGGACACGATAACAGTTCGTCTTGAGGCACCATGGGTCAATTTCACAAATGTAGAACCGATAGTTGTCGTTGCTGTCATCACGTGGAGGCGGTAGCGCCCCTGATAATGCAGTGGCCGTCAACGGGAGAATGGGAGAGTATGATGATGTAGAATGAGACGATGCAGTTATAGCGGTTACCGCAGCGGTAATCCGATTGGGGAGGGAGCAGGAGGACATGTTTGGATTGTCTGGATTGCTTGAGGATGTCTGGGTTGTTGGGGTAATGATGGG
>CANHUF010000308.1 GCA_947463715.1 Sphingobacteriales bacterium | reverse complement strand
TACAGGCTACTATACTGAAACAACTTGGGTTCGATCATGAACAACTTACCTATCAGTTTCAAGGACGAGACTTCAGACTCACGGATGTTTTTGGTAAGGTTATTGACCCGATAATCGCTTAATTTAATTTATGTCAGGAAGAAGAGATTTTATAAAGAACAGTTCATTAGCCGGCGGTACATTTATACTCCCCAAACTTGATATTGAAGCAAAACCTATGGATAAGCCAATTAAGGCCAATCTGATAATCCTTGCAACAAACTGGGGTTTTAATGGCACATTGGATAAATTTTGTGCTGCAGCCAAAAAAGAAGGATATGATGGCATTGAAGTCTGGGTGCCCGGCACACCACAGGAAATGTCTGAACTCAAGAATACCGTTGCCAGACATGAGTTAAAACTTGGTCTTTTAACAGGAGGTAGTGACAGATTGCCATCGAAGCATAAATTACAGTTTACGGAAGCCATTGAGCGGGCTATTTCCATGAATCCGCTTTATATCAATTGTCATTCAGGAAAAGATTTTTTTGAATTTGAAGAAAACCTCAGCATACTGCAGGCATCAATAGACTTATCTAAAAAATCGGGAATACCTCTTTATCATGAAACCCATCGGGGAAGAAGCCTGTTTGCAGCTCCGGTCACAAAAAAATTCATTGATAAACTTCCTGATCTCAAGCTTACCCTCGACATCTCACACTGGTGTAACGTGCATGAAAGCCTGCTTCAGGATCAACCACAAAATATCACTGAGGCCTTGAAACGGACAGAACACATTCATGCACGTATCGGTCATGCTGAAGGCCCGCAGGTGAATGATCCGAGGGCACCCGAATGGCAGGATGCATTCAATTCCCATTTAAATTGGTGGGATGAGGTCGTTGCCAGAAAAACGAATGAAGGTAAATTCGTAACAATACTCACAGAGTTTGGTCCACCCAATTACCTTCCTACACTGCCCTACACCCAGCAACCTGTAGCTGACCAATGGGCTATTAATGCATACATGATGCGCTTTCTCAGAAACAGATACAGCAAATAACCTCACATGATTATTTCAGAATTAATAGGCAGACTCCACCCTTTACTGGTTCATTTGCCAATTGGTATTTTTACACTTCTGCTGATTATTGAAGTTTTGGGTAGTTTAAAGCGCTTTCCGAATCTGGAAGGCTCTACAAAATTCATATTACTATCAGGCATCATGGCTGCAGTCCTGTCACTCCTCACTGGTTATATACTGTCTCTTGAAGGATCAAACAACCAGAGTCAGGTAGATAACCATATGTGGATGGCGATTGCAACAACAATCTTTTATGGCATATATTTCTGGTGGAAAAGTTTGATAGACAGCAAGCCCGTCTTAAAATGGCCTGTTTTGGCTATACTTTTAATCTCATTGGTTCTAACAGGTCATCAGGGTGGTGTATTGACTCATGGAGAGGAATTTTTACAGTTCAGCAAGCAAGGAGAAGAGAATAAATCATGGCCTGCTCCTGTAATTTCGGAAATTGAAAAAGCAAATGTCTATGCTGATATGGTTCAATATACCCTGAATACCAAATGTGTTTCGTGCCATGGTAGCGAAAAACAAAAGGGTAAACTGCGATTAGATGATTTCAAATGGATTGAAACCGGTGGGAAATCGGGAAAGACAATCGACCGAAATGATCCGGCCTCCAGTGAACTGCTTAAGAGGATTCTACTGGAAGAAATCCACGACGAACATATGCCTCCAAAAGGGAAAGTACAACTAACTGCATTTGAAAAGACCATCCTGCAGTGGTGGATTGAAACCGGTGCCTCATTTGATAAAACGGTAAGTGAAACGGGTCCTGATTCTATGATTACAAAGTCAATCAATGCATTCAAGTCATCCCTCAGCACCTCTCCCATCACGGTAAAAGAACGTGAAGAAATTACAGCAGTCAAAACTACCGTATTATCAGAACTGACTGCAGCAGGATGGGGTATATCAGCTATAGCCGGTAACAGCAATTATATTCGGGTTACGAGTTATAACCTTGAAATACCCCTGAATCAGGCACTCGAAATCCTGAAAAAAGCGGGCAACAACATCATAGATCTAAAGCTTTCCCAAAAAGAAGTGAAGGACAGTGACTTATCAGTTATAGCAACATTCAGCAATCTGGAAAGTTTGTGGCTCGACAACAATGCCATAACAGATGATGGATTCAGGAAATTAACCGTCCTTAATCACCTTGAGTATCTGAATGCTTCTGCAACAGAACTTAGTCCAGCTGCATTACAAGAATTAACAGGAATCAAAACGTTAAGAAAGGTCATAGCAGTTAATACCAGGGTGAACGAAGCTGACAAGCAGAAGTTTCAAATGAGTGCGCCTGATTTGAAATTAGTCCTCCCGGATTCCATGCAGCGGTTCCCTTCAGACACCATTTTTAGTATAAAAGCGAATTAAACGGAACGCATCTGCGATTGATAATCCTTCAGTAGCTTAAGCTGATTGATGGTGCGGTCGAGATTGTTCATTTCATGACGTATACCATAGTATATGTCATCATTTAGAAAATCAGTGAGGAATCTCAGTGCCTGCATATAGATCATGAATTCGCCGGCATATCCGATTGCCGACATTTCAATTGTTGTCATTTTGTCTGCCATATATTCCTTGTATCCTTCAATAATGGCCTGCAGACAATCCTTTCGAACAAATACTTTTTGCAAATCGGTGTCTTCTTCATTGCCTGGTGAAAGATAAGTCCGGAACATATCGCCCAAGTCACTGATTATCAACCCACTCATTGTGGTATCCAGGTCAATGACGCATACACTTTTACCCTGTTTATTGAACAGCACATTGTTAATCTTTGTATCATGGTGTGTGACCCTTTGTAAGAAATCAGCAGATTTTTCAATTTTAATAAACTGATCAACAATATTGTGGTTATCGCGAATAAGGCTTATTTGTTTTTTGGCGTATTCAATCCTTTTGGCATTTCCGTTTTTCAATGCATCCTGAAATTGATTCCAGCGGAATTGAAGATCATGAAAACCAGGTATGGAAGGTTTTAATAATTTAGAGTCAAACCCATTAAAGGAAGCAGTGAATCTTCCAAACTGAAGGGCTGCTTCATAAGCCTGTCCTGCATCCTGACATTCATTTAGGGAGTGGGTGTCATTTACAAATGAGGTTAACCTGTAAAACTCCCCATCAACAACTGCATGCATGTGACCAGAGGTAGTTCGGATTGGAAAGGGGACAAGAAATCCAAAATTCCGCGCTTCCAAAAAATCACTCATGGATGCCAGGTTAAATGCAATATCATCCGGTTTTTTGAAAACTTGCCTGTTGATATGCTGAAGAATATAAACCGGAGATTCATTTTTTTCAACAACAAAGGTCTGGTGAATCAATCCAGCGCCAAATTGTTTAATTACATAAGAATTGGCATCTTGTACAAAAAAACCCAGGATGTGATGTGGTTCCATATCAATATAATAACCTCACTTTTACACTGCCTTTAACATTTCGTAACAATTCAACTGCATTCTTTGAAAGCTTCTTGTCCACATCCAGTACAACATATCCAATATCCTCATTTGTTTTAAGGTATTGACCAAGAATATTGATGTGGTTATCAGATAAGGTACTATTGATTTCAGATAATACTCCAGGAATATTGCTGTGAATATGGAGGATTCTGTGGGTACCTTCGAGTGGAGAAAGACTTAATTCAGGAATCGTGTGTGACCCTGTTGATGCGCCAATTTCGAGAAAATGTAAAAGTTTTGCACTAACATCTTCACCAATGTTATATTGAGCCTCCTCGGTTGAACCACCGATATGGGGCGTGAGTAAGACATTGGATATTTTTTGCAAGGGTGAACTAAAAGAATCACCATTTTTTTCAGGCTCTACCGGAAATACGTCAATTGCAGCTCCGGAAAGGTGCCCTTCTTCCAG
>CANHUF010000307.1 GCA_947463715.1 Sphingobacteriales bacterium | reverse complement strand
TGAGAGTTAGGTGTTTGCATATGAACGATGCTCACATTTACTGTGCAAAAGAGGATTTTGCGAAGGAATTCAGAGCCGTCAATGACATGTATATCAAATATTTCAAAATTTTTGGTATTGATAAATATGTAATGAGACTCAGTCTGCATGATCCGGCTAAACTCGGACAGAAATATATCAATGAACCGGAATTATGGCAAGAGACAGAGGCTATGGTTAGGGAAGTCTTGATTGAATCCAATATTCCATTTGTTGAGGTTCAGGATGAAGGTGCATTTTATGGTCCTAAAATTGATGTCCAAATTTGGAGTGCAATAGGCAGGGAGTTTACGCTTGCTACCAATCAGGTAGATTTCGCCCAAGGTAGAAGGTTTAACCTGCAGTATACCAATAAAGAGAATCATGCTGAAACCCCACTCATCATTCACAGGGCCCCATTGGGAACACATGAGCGCTTCATCGGGTTCTTGTTAGAACACTATGCCGGTAAATTCCCATTATGGCTGGCACCTGTTCAGGTCAAGGTTCTACCGATCAGCGATAAATTTAACGATTATGCACAATCAGTAAATCAGCAACTGCTTCATGCAGGAATCAGGTCTGAACTGGACGACAGAGCAGAGAAAATCGGTAAAAAAATCAGGGACACTGAACTGATGAAAGTACCCTATATGTTGATCATTGGTGAAAAAGAACAAACCGAAAATGCAGTTTCTGTAAGAAGACAGGGTAAAGGTGATGCAGGAATGTCTTCAGTATCAGAAATATTAACTAACTTGACCACTGAAATAAGAGATCGGCAATCCAATTCATAAAAAAAATACAAGAAATGGCACTGCCTGTTGCCGACAGGCGAACCGCAATGTACTATGGCTTTACCTAACAGACCGTTTAACAGACCCAGCGGACCTGGGGGCTTCAAGGGCAAATTTATGCCCAGAAAAGAGGCTGAACACAGGATTAATCATTTCATCCGGGTACCACAAGTCAGATTGGTTGGCGACAATGTTACCATGGGTGTTTATCCTACTCAGGAAGCATTGAAAATGGCTCAGCAACTGGAGTTAGACCTCGTTGAGATTTCTCCCCAGGCAGATCCTCCTGTATGCAAAATCATCGACTACAATAAATTCCTCTATGATAAAAAGAGGAAAGAAAAGGAGATGAAAGCTAAAAGTAAATCAGCAGAACTGAAGGAAATAAGATTTACTCCAGGAACTGACGACCATGATTTCGATTTCAAAGCCCGACACGCGGAAAACTTCCTGAAAGAAGGCAATAAAGTCAAAGCATATGTTCAATTCAAAGGACGTGCTATCATGTTCAAGGAAAGAGGTGAGCTCGTATTGTTGAAGTTCGCTGAAAGACTTGCTGAGTTTGGACAGGTTGAAGGTTTGCCCAAACTTGAAGGCAAAAGAATGTTAATGGTTATTGCTCCCAAAACACAGAAGAAAAAGAAAGAGAGCGGAGCAACTGAATAAATTAGCTAATCAATTATTGTAAAGCCTGATTTGGAACTATCCATATCAGGCTTTTTATATTGAGCGAGTTTTGGCATTATCCCATTTACCGCTTTTAAGATACAAGAAGGACATGATGAAGATAGAACTCCAGTAGAGTAATTCGGAAGCCCATCCCCAGGCAATGGATAAGTCAAGTTTTTCCATTACAACATAAATATACATGCAATACAAAATAATCGTTATCGCTTCTATCATCAGGTTTATTCTCGTATTTCCAGTTCCTGTAACACTGTTCAGACAAATTGTTGCAACTGACATAATTAGAATGGCAATAGAAACAACACGTAAAACCGGGATAGCAGCATCCAGATATGCGATATCTTCATTAAAAAGTAACAACAATTCTCTCGGAAAAAATTGAAGTGGAATAAAAATAAGTAAAGTGGAACCAGAACTTAATAGAATTATTCTGCCAACAAGAATCATAACCCTTTTCCGCATACCCTGACCGATGATATTGGCTACCATGGTATTGGCGGTAGCGGCAAATGCCCAGATGAAAATGCCAAAAAAGCCAAAAAGCAAACGCATAAGTTGACTGATATCAAGAGCCATGGCACCATCATGAGAAACCAGGATAAAGAAAAATTCCCAACTTATAATGCTGATGCCATATTGCATGATCAATGGAGATGATTGGATAAGGATTGTTTTTGTAGTTTCCCATTCAAAATTAAAATTTGAAAATAGTCCAAAGCGTTTGCTCATCCCCCGAACATTGATCATAACAAAAACCACCAACATGCCAATGAACTCGGCACAAACTGAGGCATAGGCAGCACCATTGAAACCAAGTTCTGGAAATCCCCATTTTCCAAAAATCAGAATATAATCCAGAAAAACATTTGAAATGGTTTCTGCCAAAGTACCCCAGATCAATAGTTTGCTTTGATTGGTTCCCACGAGCAAACCATTTCTCATCTGGTAGAGGTATAGAAAAGGCAATCCCCATATTCTGATGTAAAGAAATCCCATGGATTTCTGAAACAATGCCGGATCTGTATTTCTTTCAAAAATTAAAGGAGCTACAGTATAGGTTAAAACAATACCCACAAAAGCAATACAAAGGGTTATATAAATACTTTGTGTGAATAAAGTACCAATTTCCTTTTCCCTATCCTGACCACCTCTTCGGGATATAAGTGCTTGTAAACCATTGTTTAAGCCAAATCCAATAGCTGAAAAAATCAGGTAATAGACACCTGTTATACCGGAGGCACCAATATTACCCGGACCGAGCTGGGCAAGAAAAAAGCTATTAATCAAAAAATTAAACTGGGGTACAAGTATGGCAAAACTTATAGGTAAAGACATCTGTAAAATCTGTCTGTAGCCAATATTCAGTTTCAAAGATTCAGACATAAAAGCTGGTTGCTTTATTTATTTTCCTGATTGGATTGCAAACCTACATCAATAGTTCCACTGAATTGAACATCAAAACCATTAAATTTGCAAATATGGCTTTCCATTCGCTCTCAGAAACATTTTTATTTTCTCTTTCGTTGGAAGAGATTTCTGCTTTGCAGGATAAGAAGTTGTGCTTGGAATATGGGCAATATCATTTATCGCTGAGTATAAGTAACAAATCAGGAGATACCTTTTATCATATTGCATTTTATCAATTCAAAAGCAGGCCAGATGTAAGGGCTATACAACAAATTCTTACAGAAAATCAGGTTTATTTACTACCCTTTTCTGATGTGATTCTGGTACATAATCAAAAAGAGATTGTACTACTGCCTTCATCCATGTATAAACAAGAGCTTGAGCAAACGCTTCTTGAAACAATTCATGGAGATATGGAGTCCATGCTTGTTATGAATGATGATGTTCATCAATGGGAGTTAAACAATATCTATGGATGTAATAGATATCTGTTCGATATGATGCGTGACAAATACCCCCATACCAGAAATAATCACTTTACAACACTCGCCCTCAGGTCAATTTTCAGAAACATCAGGTATGGTAAAGAGAATTGGCTTAAGATTTATTTCTACCCTTCATCCTTGCAGGTATATGCCTTGAAAGGTGACCAGCTTTTATTGGCACAGTCTTTTTATTATGAAACAAAAGAAGATGTAGTCTTTCATTTACTCAACCTCACGGATAAGTTTAATATCGATTTGACTTCCGCATTTGTAGAGGTTTCAGGTTTGATTGATGAAGAATCCGGTATCTGGAAAGAGTTAAACAGGTATGTTTTAAATATCGAATTTGAAAACCCTCCCCAGACTGCTCACCAGATGCTTAGTATTACAGGTGTGCCAATACATTTTTTAACGCCAATCATGTTAATCGCAAAATGCGTATAATCAGCGGTGAGCTGGGTGGGAGAAGAATTTCTCCACCCAATAATATGCCTTTTACACGTCCAACAACAGATATTGCCAAAGAGGGACTTTTCAATATCATTGAAAATA
>CANHUF010000306.1 GCA_947463715.1 Sphingobacteriales bacterium | reverse complement strand
TCTCTCAACTCATGTATTTCAAGGCTGGGCACGAATTAGAAAGGAAAGTTGAGAGAAATAAGTTGAGAGAGTTTATTGCTCAACCCTCAACTAAATTCTCTCAACTCATGTATTTCAAGGCTGGGCACATGGGAATACAGAGGGACGAGTTGAGTTTGAAAAAAACAAACTCCCCTCCTGGACAGGAGGGGAGGATTCCGAGAGCGAAGCGAATCGGAAGACGGGGTGGTAGATAATTTCTCTGATTCAAAAACCCCAGCACCTGCCTACGGTAGGTAAACCTGGCCAGAGCTTGTTCGCTGCGGCGGAAGGGGAGTTTTAAAAGAATAATTTCCAAAGACAGTTCTGAGCGTGTTTAGTGTGTTATTTCTTTCAGCCGCTTATTAATT
This sequence comes from Sphingobacteriales bacterium, assembly GCA_947463715.1. Lineage (GTDB taxonomy): Bacteria > Bacteroidota > Bacteroidia > Chitinophagales > Chitinophagaceae > Pollutibacter. The sequence goes on along the minus strand of CANHUF010000306.1, from coordinate 3,564 downwards.
TTTTCAACTGCTTTCGGAGAGAGAATCCAGTTCATGGGCAGGGAGTCTTCCAGTCCGTTTTCATAGAGGTTGATGACCTCGTAAGATTGTTCATCCCCATTTATTTCCTGCAGGTATTTTTTCAGTCTGAGGTTATGGTAGTCGGTTTGCCGGGCGTGGGTTCCTGTTAATGTGAGTACTGGTGCAGCCAGGTCGTTCAGTAGCGGGTGAACCTTTTCAGGCAATTGTTTTGTGGCCGGATCGTTGGTGATATGAAGGATGTGAAACCTGATTTTGCCAAAGGGATGGGTTGGATTTTTCTTCAATGAATCGGTGATCAGTGCATGCAGATCCATCAACATTTCATGGGTGATACCAGCCCCTGAATTGTCTATGTAGCCTGCATCCACGAAGTAGTTGTTCCTGATGCGGCCGGCCGGACTAAAAATGGGGAAACGTGCACCCAGCACGATGCCGCTGGCGATGGAAATATCTTCTTCCGATTTAAGTTCCCGAAGCACATCTATTCGCTGTCCGAATGTTTTTTTATCTAGTCTAATATTACTCAGGGCAGCCGGCGTACCATCCTGCATGCGGGTGCAGTTGATGAAGATGACTGGCATAGAGGAAAGGCTGTCTTTAGCCGGATTGAGTCCGGAAAACCCTGATTGCATGAAGCTATCAATCTCCGGGGCTTTCCCGCTTTCTTGGAGCGACTGCTCCAGTGCACCTGCCCTGTCGCTCCAGCCATTGTCCGGAATGAGCGGGAGAACAATATCCTTACCAAGAAGTGAAGCCAGCGGGTAGCTCAGGAAATCGGAGGAGAGATAGGATTGAATTGTTTTGGTTCTTTGCGGCGGAGGTAATTGCTGAGCAGCCAGAAAGGAGAGATTACCCAGACTGCCACCTGAAGAGCCCGACAGGGAGAACATTTGCTGGTAGAGTGCACCTCCTGAGATTGAGTCTAATCTGGAAAGTACAGAGGCCGTCCAATAGGCAGATCTTGAAGCACCTCCATCTGACATGACCAGGTAAACCGGAAAGTGTTTGTCGGCCCCCGCCAGTGCAGCACTTCGAGCCGACATCCATTTGTTGAAATAGGGCCTCAGTGCAGGACGTTCGGTATGGGCAGGTTGCTTTTCGCGTTCAATTAACTTAACCCAGTGTGTTTCCCTTGCAAATCCTGCCAGTATGATGGCAGCGATGACTACAAAATGGAAGTTGATTTTCAGTTTGAAAGACAGCATGGACAGGATATTTCCAGCTCCCAGGAGTAGTCCGAAGCCCAGTAACAAAATGGGAAGTGGAGACAGCATCCTTGCTATAGGTATGGAAGACAAGGTTGTCAGGTATAAACCCGATGCTGCCAGGCAGACTGTAAGGAAAGCAGCGAAGAAGTTTCTTTCTTCAGGTATCCGGATTGCTGTAATGCTACTTGCATTTTTGTGTGGGTTATGGTAAATCCATTTTATCAGTTTTGTCAGGAGGTCGTTTTCATGCGGTTTTGCAGTTGTATCATTTAGATCCCGTGCGGTATGAAAAGCCTTATTTCTTCTGGTGGTTATCAGAAAAAGCAATGAGAACTGTAAAAAGGGAAGCAGCAAAAGGTAATGGACAGGAGTATTCGTTAGGGCCATCCAGACAGATGCCACAATGGCAATAAACCAGGCTACCCTTTGCAGCCAGGTTTGCGATAAGGTTGGATTGTCTTCAAGAGATTTGAAAAGCAGGTTGTAAATCAGGTAAAGCACCCATGATATCAGGAAGATAGCAGCTGGATGCAGGTTGATTTGTGGTGATGGGTAGGCGAAGTATATTGCTGTAAAAGCTGTGGTCAGACAATTGAAGCCCAGCCAGCGCGGGAAATGAACCAATCCGGTTTCAGGAAGGTAGATTTTACGGTAGTTGTTGTAGCTGATCAGTCGGGATGTATACCATGTCACCAATGCCCAGAACAGCAGGGTAGTTACAAAGAACCAACCACTCCAATTAGATTGAAAGGCGTTGATCAGGATATCTTTCCCTTGAATGGTGTGTGTAAGCAAAAAAGCACCAGCAACCAGGATGAGGATACCCGGAAAGAATACCCTCATCAGTTGTAATCCGGAAGAGATCCATTGAAGCGGTTTATGCAAGGAAAGGAAGTTTCCTATAAATATAAGGCTATTTGCTTCTCAAATGGTGTTATCAATTCAACTCCTTCCACAACAGGTCTTTCAGTTCCTGGAGTCCTGTTCCGGATACAGAAGAGATGAATACATGTGGGATATCCTTGGGGAGTTCGGCAGTGATGGCCGCTTTCAGTTCATCATCCAGCATGTCGCTTTTGGAGACGGCGATGACGAATTTTTTATCCATCAATTCTTCGTTGTACTGTTCCAGTTCGCTGAAGAGCACTTCCAGGTCTTCCCGGTGGTGATTGCTGTCTGCCGGAATAAGAAATAGCAACACAGGGTTTCTTTCGATATGACGGAGGAAGCGGTGACCCAAACCACGACCTTCAGCGGCTCCTTCGATGATTCCCGGTAGGTCTGCCATACAGAATGACCTACCGTTTCTGTATTCCACCATGCCCAGCTGCGGGGTGAGGGTGGTAAAGGCGTAATCGGCTATCTTGGGTTTGGCAGCGGTGATGGAAGAAAGGAGTGTGGATTTACCTGCATTGGGAAATCCAACCAATCCCACATCAGCCAGTACTTTCAGTTCCAGTACTTTCCAACCTTCAGAGCCTGCTTCACCCGGCTGGGCGTATTCAGGAGCCTGGTTGGTGGCCGTAGCGAAGTTCTTGTTACCCAGTCCGCCCCTTCCACCTTTTACCCAAACAAATTCTTGTCCGTCTTCCAGGATTTCACCGTCTTTGTTACCCGTTTCTTCATCCATGGCAACCGTGCCCAGCGGTACTTCGATGATGACATCTTCACCATCCCGACCGGTCATGTTGTTTTTATTACCACCCTGACCGTTTTCGGCGATGACATTTTTATAATAGCGCAGGTGGAGGAGCGTCCACAGATTTTTATTACCCCTAAGTACGATATGACCACCCCTACCGCCATCGCCACCATCCGGACCCGCCATTGCGTTGAATTTGGTCCGCATAAAATGCTTACTTCCCGCACCACCATGCCCACTTTTACAGAATACCCTGATCTGGTCTACAAAGTTTGATTTTTCCATGAAGGGCAAAGGTAGGAAAAAGAACGAGGCACGAGGAGAAAGGCAAGTTGAGAGAATTAAGTTGAGAGAGTTTATTTCTCAGCCCTCAACTAAATTCTCTCAACTTAACCCCCTCAACTAATTTCTCTCAACTAAACTCTCCTGCCGAAGGCAGGCAAGCTCAACTCGTGTTTTTTGAAGTAAAGTCGGTTACCTAACCGGTTACCGAACTGAAAATTTACATTAATTATCTCTATTTATTATATTTAAGCAGTTTATGAAGCCGTTGCTCATCCTATGTTCTATTTTGTTGCTGCATGTTGCTGTGAGGGGGCAGGATTTGTACCCCCTCAGATTATTTTCATTTCTGGAGAAATACCTTGAGCAACCAGGGTATGTGTATCCCATGAAGGGAGGACGCTATTCATT
>CANHUF010000305.1 GCA_947463715.1 Sphingobacteriales bacterium | reverse complement strand
TTCAAAAGCCATTCCCCATGCTGACGCTGAATCATGATTTCATCATATAGCTGTAAATCGATTTGGGGATGGAGTGTCTGAATGAAAGCAGTGCGGTACCTGAAACGGTGTGCTGTATAGGCCTCTGTTTTTGAGTTTGCATTGAACCAGCGATGATCAATGCGAAACCGCTGCACCCATCGGAGTTTTTTCCATTGATCCTGCCTCACCAAATCCTCCCAGATCCTGTTTTCTGCACTGAAAACCGGCTTGTTTTTGTCTACCCGCGAAACAAATAGGGCATATCCTGCAGCAGCATTCCAGTGTTCATTGAAATAGTAGCGTGCACCAGTTCGGTAAAACCACAGTGTTGCCTTCAAGCTGGAACCAATCGTTCTATAACCTGCGTCCTGGTTCCATTCCCAGTTTTTTTTGCGTATGCCAAGCTGACCGGCAAACCAGATGCTCGATGATTGCGCATGAATCATTCCGGAAAAAAAGAGGCAAAAAAAAGCCGCGTGAATTTTTCTCACGCGGCAAATATCTTAAATCTCATAATTATATTTCAAGAAATGAATTAGAAAAGTTCTTTCTTAATTTCTGGTGGTGCTTTAAATTGAGTCCCATCGGGTAATCCAATTCTTTCTAACAACTCAATTGCCTCTTTTTTCTTTTTTTTAAACATCGGATCATTTAAAACCAATATTGCTATTTCTTCTTTTGAGAGTTCCTGAAAAGTCCTTGAATTATTTGGTTTATTTTTTTCCATGCTGCACTATAAATTTAATGAATTCTTTTAAAATAAAAAGAATCATAGGCTCTATTGGAACTGAATTTTTCCCAGCTACCATTATGGGCACCATAAATTTTGAATTCATTTTGAATAAACTCAAAATAGAGTGATATAATAATTCTGAATAATCTGTTTCTTGATTTCGTGGCTCCTATCAATAATATGATTGAATCGTGTTGATATGAGGTAAAATCAAGAATGATATGAGCCAGCGTTGAAAATACCTTTGTAGTATCATTATTTCTTGTTCTGGTATAAACATCGATTTTTCCTGTTAGATAATTATAAACTCCAAATGAAATATTATAATAATTAAATCCAATTAACTGAAAATGGACCATCATCTCAATAGTCTGACAATCACCTGAACTTGAAAACCTATAAATCGAGTTTTCTCTATCTGTTAAGAATTCATAACATTCCAAATACATGTTGCAAACTAAATCTCAACCTGAAGTTTTTAATGATGTTTAAACGATTTTAAATTGTTTTTTCATCACTAGATAAGCAAAAAAGCCCCGCTAATGCAGGGCTTTTGAAGTGAAACGTTAAATTCAAATTTTATAATACTGCTCCCAGCCTTTTCTTGGCGGTGCACCCACCAGCAACTGGTTCGCGAGTTTGTTGTTGGTAATCTTCTTTGATTTCCTGTCGAATTTCAATGTAGTGTTCAGCATCTGCGCAAGCACACCAAGACAGAAGACCTGGCTAAGCGGACCGGCAATTTCAAATGGTGACCTTGTCTTTTCCTGTCCCATACAGGCTTTCAGGAAGTTCGCATAGTGATTCGACGGACTCACTGGCACTTCAGGCAGTTTGCCGGCCATGTCTTTCGCCTTCTCTTCCGGAATGATGGAAAGGGTTGATCCATGAGAGCCGCCTTTGAAAGTCAGTTCTTTCCCGTAAATGATTTTACCCGGATTGAGTCTTTGAGATTGAATGGCACCATTACTTGGAGCCGGGATATTCGGATCCAGTTTGGATGAAGAACCATATCCTTCCGGAAGCGGTGGCAGGTTATTGGTGCCATCATACCAGGTAATATCACAAGCCGGCATTCCCTTGCGGGCAGGGAATTTGAAGAGGATAGTAGAGGAATAAGGATAGAAGAACGGATTGTGCTGATCAGCACGGAGCATACCAACTTCAGATGGCAGTCCCAGATCCAGGAACTGATGCGCCGTATCAATCAGGTGTGCTCCCCAGTCGCCCAACGCACCCATACCAAAATCATACCAGCAACGCCATTGTCCGTTGTGGTAATCATGGTTATAATCATGTTCTTTCACCACAGTATGCCAGGTATCCCAGTCGAGCGTAGCTGGAATGGCCTCTTTACCAGGCAGACTGGTTATTTTGGGGTCGAAGGCATGCCAGCGACGCGCAGAATTCATATGAGCGGTGATAGCCGTTACATCCTTGATGATACCGGCTTCCGTCCAGGCCTTAAACTGAAAGTAGTTGGCCTCGGAGTGACCCTGGTTACCCATCTGGGTTACTAAGTTCGGACGTTTTGCTGCCGCCTTCATCATCAGTTCTACTTCGTTGAAGGTTCTGGCCATTGGCTTTTCCACGTAAACATGCTTACCCAAAGACAAGGCCAGCATGGTGATGGCGAAATGGGAGTGATCAGGTGTTCCTACGCTTACTGCCTCAATCTGACTACCCATCTGGTCGAACATCTTCCGGAAATCCTGGAAGCGTGGAACATTGGGAAACTGCTTCAAAACAGCCTGTGTCTGCGGAGCACCCATGTCTACATCACAGAAGGCTACAAATTCGGCTAAGCCAGACTTATGAAACTGCATGAGATCGGAGGCACCCTGGTTGCCAATACCGATACAGGCCAGCTTCACCTTGTCGCCTGCCTTGCGGTTGGAACGGGCAAATGAGGCTACGGATGGCAGTGTTGCCGCAGCGGTTACCAATGCAGTATCCTTCAGGAACTGCCGGCGTGAATCGTTGTTGTTGTACATATGTTCTTTTTGCGTATTGAAAAGGGGAATTAATTCCCTTAAATTACGGGTTTTCATCCCTCCATTTACGCCCAGCAATCATTTTATGTGCTAAATCCTTTTCGTAATCCTTTTGAATTAGTTTTGCGGGAGTTTAAATCTTAGCGCTGTATGTTGATGGATCTGTTTAAAAGGAAGGTTACCTCCATCTTTTTGATGACTGTTTTGACAAATACTTTCTGTTACACACCAACTTTTGCAGCAGAAAAACTGCCAAAAGCATTGCAAAGGGTACTGAGGCATGAGGGTGCTGTAATCATGATCAGACAATCGACAAAACCGGTTATTAAAATCAGTGACCTTCCAAAAAGTTTTGAAACAGACGGACAAAACCTGATAAAAACAACAGAGGGACTGTTTCTCATCCCTGAGGGAACCGGAAGGGTGTATCAATGGAAAGGTAATGTTGAAGCAGGAGAATGGACACGTATTGATTCAACTTATTTCACGGGATATAATTACGGCGCACTGGTATTCAACCTGGGTAATGAAATTTATTCCTTTGGCGGTCAGGGTTTCTGGAACACCAATGGTAACCTCCGTTATTATAATAAGGTAAGCAGGGAGTGGAATGTAGTCTATTTGAATGAATCATTCCCATGGTTACGTCGGGATTATGAAACACAAACACTTTTTCAAATTGATAGTGCAGGGAAGAAACTCTACGTGGTGGCATCCAGGTCACAACGCGATCAGGCCATCCAGCATACTTCCAAACTGAAAAGTGATGGCACCATCATGTCGCTTGACATTGAATCGGGTACATGGGAAAAATTGGGTAAAACGGATACAACTGAGTACCAGACCCTTGCTGCAACCCCCTGGGGGATGTATGTGAACAACACCATGATTGTTGACCTGAAGGCAAATAAAAAGTATGCTTTCTCCAATGAATTGAAAAAAGATTGGGAAACAAAGGTTATAAGATCTACCGGAAACCATGAACTCGACATTGTATTCGCCATTGATTCTACAATCTATTTTGGAGATTATGACGCCAGACTGGATTCGATTCAGGTCAGCAAGCAAGATCTCATTAATTTAAATGATAGCTTCTATATTCCGAACAAAAAGGAAAAATCTGGTTCTGGAATGATGTGGATTGCGGCTATTGCAGTGATGATCATTTCTCCGGTTATGGCTCATTTTGTCGTAAGAAATAAGAAAAAGAAAAC
>CANHUF010000304.1 GCA_947463715.1 Sphingobacteriales bacterium | reverse complement strand
GGAGACTGACCGCACCAAGGCTTTGAATGTGCTGCACGAGGCCTTCTTTGAACATACTTTCAGGGAAGTCAACCTCTTCATTGCAGGTACCGGCAATGTAGGTAAAAAATTACTGGAGCAACTCAACAGTCAGATCCGGATGCTGTCAGAAAGGCAACATATCCGCATTGTGCTTGCGGGCGTCACCAACAGCAGGAAGATGTGTATTGATCCTGCAGGAATCGATCCGATGCGATGGGAAGAACTGCTTAGCAACGGAGAAAAATCAAACGCAGCTTTGTTTGCCAACGAGATGATCAGGCTTAACCTGCGCAACTCTGTTCTGGTTGATGTTACAGCCAATAAAGAAATCCCTGACCTCTACGCCGGATTACTGAAAAAATCAATGTCGGTGGTAGCCTGCAATAAAATTGCAGCATCAGACAGTTTTGAGAAATACAGGGAGTTGAAACAGCTGGCACTAGCATACAATTGCAGGTTTCTTTTTGAAACCAATGTTGGAGCGGCTCTTCCGGTTATTGGAACATTAAATGACCTCATAAAAAGCGGAGACCAGGTTCTGCGCATAGAAGCTGTCTTGAGTGGAACATTGAATTTTGTGTTCAATAATTATGATGGCAAAAAAAGTTTTGCATCTGTTGTAAAAGCCGCTCAGGATGAAGGGTATACAGAACCGGATCCAAGGCTTGACCTGAGTGGAACTGACGTCATGTGGAAAATCATGATTCTGGCACGAGAAGCGGGGCTAGTAATGGAGATGGGAGATATCACATGCCATGCATTTATGCCTTCAGCCTGCATGGAAGGTTCAGTTGCTGATTTTTATGTTTCACTGGAAAAATACGAAGCACATTTTCGCAGTCTGCTTCAGGGGGCTGAAAAAGAAAATGCCAAACTGAAATTTGTGGCAACATTAGAGGGAGGGAAAGCCAGTGTTGGACTCCAGCACATTCAGCCGTCAAGTGAAATGTATCACCTCTATGGCAAAGACAATATTGTACTTTTCTATACAGAACGGTATCCTTTGCAGCCACTTGTGGTTAAAGGAGCCGGAGCCGGCGCAGCAGTAACAGCAAGTGGGGTATTTGCTGATATCCTCAGAACAATAAACAGGTAATCCATGAAAAAAATCACCATAAAATCGCCTGCAACCATTGCCAATCTGGTATGCGGATTTGATGTACTCGGACTGGCACTGGAGGCACCCTATGATGTGATGACACTGGAATTGCAGGATCAGCCCGGATTGCGGATTGAGCATACCGATGGGTTCGGACTGCCAACTATACCCGAAGAAAATGTGGCAGGAGCAGCACTGCTTGCCATGTTGGAACAAGTTACAGACGCGCCGGGCATGAAACTGACCATCGATAAAAGAATCATGCCTGGAAGCGGACTCGGCTCAAGTGCTGCAAGCGCAGCGGGAGCTGTATTTGCAGCCAATCAGCTGCTTGGTAAAAATTTCAGCACCAACGACCTGATACGCTTTGCTATGTTTGGTGAAAAAGTAGCCAGCGGAGTAAAACATGCAGATAACATCACCCCCTGCTTGCTGGGTGGGGTTACGCTCATCCGTTCTATCCTTCCCCTGGATGTAGTAAGTCTTGATGCCCCGGCCATGTTCATCACCGTTGTTCATCCACAAATAGAAGTCCGCACTTCGGATGCCAGACAAATCCTGAAAAAGGAAGTTCCCCTTAAACTTGCCATCAAACAATGGGGCAACATTGCAGCCCTTGTTGCCGGCTTGATGCAGGGAGACCATGAGCTCATAGGCAGATCACTGGAAGATGTTATCATTGAGCCCGCCAGAAGCATTTTGATTCCCGGCTTTGACCGTATTAAAAAAGCCTGCCTGGAAGCAGGTGCACTTGGAGGAGGAATTTCAGGAAGCGGCCCATCGATTTTCATGCTGAGTAAAAGCCACGAGACTGCATTGCAAGTGGAACAGGTTATGCAGGAGATTTATAGGAATATCGGAATTGATTTCAGGACTTACGTAACCAGCTTGAATAAAAAAGGCATCACCATAACAGAAACGTTATCATGATTTATTACAACATCAGTAATCCTTCAGAAAAAGCAGACTTCAGAACTGCGACATTAGAGGGACAGCCTCCCGGCGGTGGACTTTATTTTCCATCACAAATTCCAAAATGGGAAAAAGCGTTTGTCGACTCATTACCAACGCTGTCTAAAGCAGAAATTGGTTTAAGAATCATGCAACCATTTGTAGGGGATTGTCTGGCCGATGCTGCCTTGTTTGACATCATGGAAGAGGTGCTGGCATTTGAGTTTCCCTTACGAAAAATTGATGCTGAAAACTGGTGCCTTGAATTATTCCACGGCCCAACCCTTGCATTCAAAGATCTTGGTGCCCGGTTTCTTAGCAGGGTTATGGGGCAATTCGCTGCTGCCGGTGGACAAAAAATCATTGTACTTGTAGCTACCAGCGGTGATACCGGAGGGGCTGTGGCAGATGCATTCCATGGTGTGGCCGGAACTGAAGTTATCATCTTATATCCATCAGGTAAGGTTAGTCCAGTGCAGGAAAAACAACTCACAACCCATGGCGGCAATATCCATACGCTTGAGGTTCAAGGCGACTTTGACGACTGCCAGCGGCTTGTTAAAGAAGCTTTCAAAGATGAAGAACTCAAAAAAGGCATACTCCTGACTTCTTCAAATTCCATCAATATTTCCAGGTGGCTTTCGCAGCAAATCTATTATGCCATAGGTATGTCGCAATGGCGTGAAGCAGACAAGCCAATTATTGCAGTGCCCAGTGGAAATTTTGGAAATCTTTGCGCAGGACTTTTTACACAACAATCCGGCTTACCTGTTCAACATTTTATTGCTGCCTGTAATGCCAACAGGGTATTTACAAACTACCTTGAAAGTGGCCAATACCTGCCGGTTTCATCCGTTTCTACGATATCTAACGCTATGGATGTGGGAGATCCAAGTAATTTCACCCGGATAAAAGAACTTTTCAAAGGACGCGAGGCTGAATTAAAAGAAAATATAAGCAGTTTCTCAATCAGCGATGCGTTAACCAGGAAAACCATTCGAATGGCTGCAGATGAGCTTGATTATGTCATGGACCCCCATACTGCAGTAGCCTATGCAGCCCTGGAGGAATGGAAAACCAAAAATGGCAAAAAACCTGGAATTATACTGGGAACTGCTCACTCTGTCAAGTTTCCGGAGGTGGTGGAAGAAGAAATCCAAAGGAAAATCACCCTGCCGGAAGCGCTGTTTAGCATCATGCAAAAAGTTAAATATGCAGAGCTCATAAGTCCTGATTATCAAATACTTCGAGATAAAATTGCAACACTTAAAAAATAGATTTTATTAACTTGTTAGTGTTCAAATTACACGATAATTTTCAGAAAGTTTAAACTTTTTTTAAAAAATATTAAACAATTTAAAAAAGAACGTGTTAACTTAACTTGCGATTGCTGATACAGTGTGTAGGATTAACCTTGTCATTTCTTAACCAAAACTATACACAATGAGTCCATTTTTTCTCGATGCTTCAGCTGCCATTGCAGCAGACAACTATGTAGCCTTTACGTTCTTCATTGGCACCATGGCCATGATGGCTGCTTCGGTATTTTTCTTCTTTGAATTGAACAATACAGATAAAGAATGGAGGACATCTGTTCTGGTATCTGGATTGATTACTTTCATTGCTGCTGTGCACTATTATTACATGAGAGGTTACAATCTGGAAACAGGTGGTGATTCTCCGACCTTCTTCCGTTATGTTGACTGGTTGCTTACTGTACCTTTGATGTGCGTTGAGTTCTATCTCATCACTAAGAAGTCTGGCGGAACTGTAGGCCTGCTTTGGAAGCTTATCCTTGCTTCTGTTGTAATGCTTGTTACAGGTTATTTCGGAGAAACAATCTACAGCGATCAGAGCGTATTGTGGGGTGTAATCAGCGGCGCTGCTTACTTCTACATTGTTTATCTGGTATG
>CANHUF010000303.1 GCA_947463715.1 Sphingobacteriales bacterium | reverse complement strand
TTGGGTGTCAAGGTGAAGCTATTCAGACCCGCTTGCTTTTAAACCCGTCGAATTCCACGGGTTTAAAATCAGGATTGTTCAACTGCTTTTCACCGGCAATGTAAAACTGACCTACTGGGGGTGCGGACAATATCTTGGACTAATATGGAGATAGTTCATGTATTCATACGCACAGAGAATCCGGGCTGTAAAGCTCTATATCAAGCTTGGAAAACGCCGGGGCGCGACGTCATGGTCTTGGTACATGGTCAGCCAGTCGTAGTTTCAATCCACGCGCCCACGGGGGGCGCGACCGGAAGAGATAGGAGAAGACGTTGTTGATGAGGATGTTTCAATCCACGCGCCCACGGGGGGCGCGACTTCTGATGCGGTGCCGCTTTGACTGGCTCACCGAAGTTTCAATCCACGCGCCCACGGGGGGCGCGACGTGCAGGGAGGTGGGGAATGAGTGACAGTAGCAGAGTTTCAATCCACGCGCCCACGGGGGGCGCGACTTGCAGATGTTGATGATTTAAGCTCATTAAACTGGGTTTCAATCCACGCGCCCACGGGGGGCGCGACGCAATTAAACTACACTGATTTTACCTCTTCGGTCGTTTCAATCCACGCGCCCACGGGGGGCGCGACGCGTGAACCCCGCCACTACCTAACGACCGTTGGGTGTTTCAATCCACGCGCCCACGGGGGGCGCGACCGTTATCACGTTCGACAGTAACCTGCCCTGGTTCGTTTCAATCCACGCGCCCACGGGGGGCGCGACGCCACGGACGGCCATCAACTGAGGATAACAAGATGTTTCAATCCACGCGCCCACGGGGGGCGCGACAGACATCGCCGCCAACGCCCACCCACACGCCTCTGTTTCAATCCACGCGCCCACGGGGGGCGCGACGCAGAGACCAAGACCCGCAAGGATAAGATCAAGTCGTTTCAATCCACGCGCCCACGGGGGGCGCGACCCAATGATCCTTGCAAACTGCGACCACAAACCGGTTTCAATCCACGCGCCCACGGGGGGCGCGACGGATAAAAGCATGAAAAGAGAACCTTCAGTAACAGTTTCAATCCACGCGCCCACGGGGGGCGCGACTTACTACGAGACAGATTCGGATGGGCTTATCCAAGTTTCAATCCACGCGCCCACGGGGGGCGCGACGCGAGATGGTGGCGCTGTGGACATCCTCTGCCGGCGTTTCAATCCACGCGCCCACGGGGGGCGCGACCAAATTGGCAAGTCCGAAAGGCTGGTTGTCTACATGTTTCAATCCACGCGCCCACGGGGGGCGCGACGCATGGCCGTGTTGGCATCGTAGCCGGCCTGCTGGTTTCAATCCACGCGCCCACGGGGGGCGCGACAAAGATCACCCGCGCATCGTCTTGCTCTGAAACAGTTTCAATCCACGCGCCCACGGGGGGCGCGACGTCGAGAGCTACCCTTATTCAATCGGCAACCTTCGTTTCAATCCACGCGCCCACGGGGGGCGCGACTTCCAAAAAACTTTTAATTACGTCACCCCCCTGCTGTTTCAATCCACGCGCCCACGGGGGGCGCGACCGCCTGCCGCAGCTCGTCTACCTGATCTTTCGTTTGTTTCAATCCACGCGCCCACGGGGGGCGCGACGTCCGTGGCCGTGGTTGGTTGTTATGCCCAGGTGCGTTTCAATCCACGCGCCCACGGGGGGCGCGACGTCAAACACACAGGAGATATGCGATGTATACACTGGTTTCAATCCACGCGCCCACGGGGGGCGCGACGTGCTTTTGCCCAGGGGAACGAATTGCCAAACTCAGTTTCAATCCACGCGCCCACGGGGGGCGCGACGCTGGCAACCGCGCTGCAGTCAGGTTCGCATGATTGTTTCAATCCACGCGCCCACGGGGGGCGCGACTCATTGTATGCTGCGACAATTTGAATGCCAGTTTGTTTCAATCCACGCGCCCACGGGGGGCGCGACCTAATGGTGCGGGTGTTGATGCGCCAGCCAACGATGTTTCAATCCACGCGCCCACGGGGGGCGCGACCTGAGATGCCTGCCGGAGCATAACAAGCTTTGGCGGTTTCAATCCACGCGCCCACGGGGGGCGCGACGATCGTACTGACGCTCGGCCTTTGCAGCTTGGGCGTTTCAATCCACGCGCCCACGGGGGGCGCGACGAAATTCTTGCCGCGTGCTCATTATTGATTTGCTGTTTCAATCCACGCGCCCACGGGGGGCGCGACTTTGAGTCACAGCAGCAAGAAGCGCAAAAACTGCGCGTTTCAATCCACGCGCCCACGGGGGGCGCGACGCCCGTCAAGGCTCGGAACCATTAACTGATCTTGTTTCAATCCACGCGCCCACGGGGGGCGCGACTTTAAGATGATCAAAAAGCATTACCCGCATATAGTTTCAATCCACGCGCCCACGGGGGGCGCGACATCTGATAGAGCCTTGCATATTGGCTGGGTGTCCTGTTTCAATCCACGCGCCCACGGGGGGCGCGACGCAAAAGACCCGCGTATTGAGCGAGCAGGCGTTGTTTCAATCCACGCGCCCACGGGGGGCGCGACGTTGACGATTCTGGTAAAATGGCTCAGGCATTTAGTTTCAATCCACGCGCCCACGGGGGGCGCGACCTTAAGCGAGGTTACAAGGCGTTTTAGAGAGCAGTTTCAATCCACGCGCCCACGGGGGGCGCGACGCAAAGGTTCAGACAGGCTGTCAGCCCTGAGCGAGTTTCAATCCACGCGCCCACGGGGGGCGCGACGCCAGCAGTGTTGGATGCAGCGCCCACGTTGATGTTTCAATCCACGCGCCCACGGGGGGCGCGACAACATCCCAGCCAGCTCGCCAACATTCTGGGCTGGTTTCAATCCACGCGCCCACGGGGGGCGCGACTGTACTGCTGCACATCATTGTTAAATCGCACGGTGTTTCAATCCACGCGCCCACGGGGGGCGCGACGTTAAACGCTATGGCGTGTGGGTGGATCAGCAATGTTTCAATCCACGCGCCCACGGGGGGCGCGACCGTCCAGCAGTTGATTAACGACCCCAGGGGAGCCGGTTTCAATCCACGCGCCCACGGGGGGCGCGACACCCCCTCGCTACGATCACCCAGGGCGTCAAGCGCGTTTCAATCCACGCGCCCACGGGGGGCGCGACGCCCGATTGCACGGCGACAACAGGCGGCACAAACTGTTTCAATCCACGCGCCCACGGGGGGCGCGACGAAAGGCAGCAGAGCGCAACCGGCAGAACTGCGGTGTTTCAATCCACGCGCCCACGGGGGGCGCGACGCTGGAGACTCATTTGTATAAATGGCTCCCTGCGGTTTCAATCCACGCGCCCACGGGGGGCGCGACCCTTACTCGCCAGAAATAGGTCTCCTCTTCTTGCAGTTTCAATCCACGCGCCCACGGGGGGCGCGACTCAACGTCCGCACAGGGCGCAGTAAAATATCCACGTTTCAATCCACGCGCCCACGGGGGGCGCGACGAAGACGGTCTGGGCGATCTGCAGCAGAAGTCAATGTTTCAATCCACGCGCCCACGGGGGGCGCGACCAAACTGACCTTCTGACAAATACAGAACTTCTTCGTTTCAATCCACGCGCCCACGGGGGGCGCGACGACGATCAGCCGGTACGAAACGCTCAAGCAGGTAGTTTCAATCCACGCGCCCACGGGGGGCGCGACCAGATCGCACTTTACGCGAGCCGCGCAGCTTGTTGTTTCAATCCACGCGCCCACGGGGGGCGCGACGAAAATCGCTTGGGTGGTAAACTGTGTCGGGGTTGTTTCAATCCACGCGCCCACGGGGGGCGCGACACGTAAACGTCACCACCTGACGCCTGGCATTGATGTTTCAATCCACGCGCCCACGGGGGGCGCGACCAGAGGACAACGGCACTGAGCTGATAGGTGAGATCGTTTCAATCCACGCGCCCACGGGGGGCGCGACGATTTTAGAGGATCAGCGCAAGCGGCATGAGGCAGTTTCAATCCA
>CANHUF010000302.1 GCA_947463715.1 Sphingobacteriales bacterium | reverse complement strand
TGAAGATGCCTTCATGCCATCTTATGGTGCTTTTGCAGTCGGTGGTGGTGGCGGTGGTGCCACGTCCATCGTGAAGGTAAATGGTTCGATCATTGAGCCACTGGTTTTTGCCGGCGGCGGCGGCGGCGCTTCTCAGGATACGGTGGGTGGACCGGGCCTGACGGGCCTCGATGGTGGATCTTCTCGTACCTCTCCCGGCGGCAAGGACGGTATGGGTGGCCGGGCTAATCCCGGCGGCAACGTCAGCGGCACCGGTGGTGGTGGTGGCGGCGGCGGCTACCTGAGCAATGGTAATGGCTCCTTTAATATTTCCGGTTCAATCTTGGCCTATGGAGGCCAGTCCTACCAAGGAGGCTTCAATACGCCCGCCAGTCTATTGGCCAATGGCGGAAAAGGTGGTTACGGTGGTGGCGGACAAGGCGGTCCGGTAGCTTCCAGTTTGAATTTTGGCGGCGGTGGATCCGGTGGCGGTGGCGGCGGTTGGAGCGGTGGCGGATCCGGCCAGAGCAACCTGAACAGTACGCCCTACTTCTACGTGCAGCTGCCACAAGGAGCGGGCGGCGGCGGTGGAGGTTCTTATCTCTCCCCCAAGGCTGTCATTACCGGTCTGACGCAGACGGCTGGTCAGCATGCAGGCAATGGCACAGCGGCAATCATTGGCCCGCGGACTTCAACGGAAATCGTTCGGAGCCCTGGGGCCTATACCTGGCCACGCAATGGCGTTTCTTACCGTTCTAGCGGGCTTTATGTGTGGGTCGACAGCGTTAATGCGATCACGCGGACGCTGGATCTGCGCATTACATCTTTGTTGGGCAGTGGTCCTAGCGGACCTGCCGGCGGCTCGCTGATGGCCTATCCGAATCCGAGCAACGGACTGCTGACGCTTCGGACGCCTTCGTTGGAGGTTGCGGCGAAGCTGGAGATCTATGCAGTGGACGGCCGCAGGGTACAGGAGTATGATGTGCCGGCGCGTACAACGCGGTTCCAAGTAGACCTGCGCCGACATGGTGCGGGAGTCTATCTTTTCCGGATGGTGGCTGAAGGCGAGGATGAACACATCAAAGTAATTGTAGAGTGATTTCCATAGAAAAAGATGGCCCGGCAGCTGCTTACACGTGGCTGCTGGGTTGCGGTAAATGGGAAGATGATATATAAGTATAAACCGGACAAATTGTTCCTTGGTTCTAAACCTGACCTCCCTAATTTCAGCTATTCCAAACCACGTCAGTCTTGGATCCTTTTGCTACAGACCATTTTGATATGCAATGAAAATTTTACCAAATGAATTCTGACATCAGAAAATTGTTGCTCATTGCCTGCTCTTTTATGAGCACACTTGGCGTTGTTGCCCAGAACACCGTACAAGACCCCCTGACATTTACCTTTCAGGGAAACACCATTCAAAATTATACCATACCAGTCAGCGGCTGGTATAAACTGGATGCCAGGGGCGGACAGGGAGGCCCTGCAATTAACCATGTTGGTGGAAGAGGGGCCAGCATGAGTTGCTTTTATTATTTCACAGCCGGTGAACAATTGCGCATTGCTGTAGCCCGTGCGGGTCAACCAGGAGAAAACAGTAGTAACAATACCCCAAGCGGTGGTGGCGGCGGAGGTTCTTCATCCATTGTCAAGGTGGATGGAAGCAACCTGACACCGATATTGATTGCCGGTGGTGGCGGTGGTGCAGGATCTGGCAATGATGGGTTACAAGGAGTAACAGAAAACAATGGCTCCAATGGTAATTGTACAATTGCCAACTGTTCAAGTGCGGGAGGCGTTAATGGCGGGGGAGGGAGTGTCACTTCAGATGAAAATGGCGGTGCGGGTGGAGCTGGATATATTGGAGACGGCAGTACAAAATATGTACAAATTTCCCAACAAACGATAGTTGCATATGGGGGACAATGTTACCTCAGCGGAAACTATGGTGGTAGCCATCCAAATTCTATTGGTGGAGATGGTGGCTGGGGAGGTGGTGGTGAAGGTGGCAACGCAAATGCAAAAACGTCATCTAACATTGGCGGTAGCGGAGGTGGTGGAGGTGGATACAGTGGAGGTGGTGGCGGCAGTAATGGTGGTGGTGGCGGTGGCGGCGGATCCTATATCAACCCTGCTGCAATTACCGAAACGCTGGCTCAATACCCAGGCAGCAATACAGGCGATGGAACAATTTTGATAAAGCTGATTAACTCTTCTACAGAAAACAAAACCTACACAGCAGCTGGAAATTCTGGAAGCTATATATGGCCAGTCAATGGCCGTATTTACACGACTAGCGGAACATATTACTATGTGGATGCAAATGGAGTTCTCCACATCCTGAATTTGACAATCAAAAAGGGTTTAGTGAGTGGTTTTGTAGCACCAGGCGGCTCGCTGATGGCCTTTCCGAATCCGAGCAACGGACTGCTGACGCTGCGGACGCCTTCGTTGGAGGTTGCTGCGAAGCTGGAGGTCTATTCAGTGGACGGCCGCAGGGTGCAAGAGTATGTGGTGCCGGCGCGTATAACGCGGTTCCAAGTAGACCTGCGCCGTCACGGCGCCGGTGTCTATCTGTTCCGGATGGTGGCTGAAGGCGAGGATGAACACATCAAGGTAATTGTAGAGTGATACTGATTCAATAGTATATATTTTGATTGAGTGAAGAGGGAACAATTCTTTGATTCAGAACTCAATAAATTTAAGCACTTATATAATAGTCTATTGAGCATGCAGAGATGGTTCTACTGAAATGGTACCATCTCTTCTTTTTATTTGTTACTGTCCTATTTTTTTATCGTTAATTCAGACGACTTCAATGCATTTGGCCCTTTGTAAGGATGAATGTACAATGAAACAATAGACATGGTCAGTACGCAACAAAAACTAAATACTATCAAGGCCGACTTTGCTCCTTTTGCATTTGCTCTATGCACCAGCGAGATATTGAAACATGAGATTAAAGTAAGAAAATAAATAATCATCCACTTATTCAGGTAGCCAAAATTAGCCATACGTCCCAATGCTAATCGTTTATCCCTCGCAGTATACAATTCCTCAATATATTTGGCAGCATCGTTTTTGAAATCTTTTTTTATCATTGCATCATACTGATTTGTAAAAACAAACAGCAGAAGACTATCCAGCATATCACCAGCACTTTGAACTGTATGCATATTATTCGATTTCCCCCACTCCTCCTGTTGAACAATCGAAA
The DNA here is from genome assembly GCA_947463715.1 of Sphingobacteriales bacterium. Classification (GTDB taxonomy): domain Bacteria; phylum Bacteroidota; class Bacteroidia; order Chitinophagales; family Chitinophagaceae; genus Pollutibacter. The sequence continues at coordinate 804 of CANHUF010000302.1, read as the reverse complement.
CATAGTTGTTGAGATAATTTTCTTTTTTCATTTTTAATTCCGGTGATATTTCCGGTAAGAGATAGAGTTTCTTGAGCGCTATTCTTTCCTGCTGTAAAGCGGCATGCGCATTGGTTGAATTTTGCCAAACTGCTGATGCCATGAATGCTATCAATAACGCTAAAAATGTGGGGGGGATAGCGATAAAAGGAGGAACAATGGGACTTTCCGCCAATACTTTGAAATAACTGATTTTGAATGCCAGGTTATAACCCAATACGGCACAAAGTATACTTACCAGTATTGCGGTTACAAGAGGGGCATAGCTGAAATCGGAAAAAAAATAATGCATACAAAAATGATTAATTGAGTCCGGCAACTTCTATGAAGAGACTGGATATACAACAATTTATACAAATTATTCATTCATGCATTCATTTCGCTTATAACTTTTAGTATCAATTTGAAAAAACAAGACGATTGCCTGAAAGTAAAATAATCCGTCAACCAAATGACGGGTTATTTTATTGCTTTAGGTGGAGGGTTCGAGCCTGTATCTAAAGCTTAAGGAAATTCTATGCTAACTATTCATAATAATTCTGATGTCTTCCCGTAATAAATTCGTAATCACACCCTTTGGGGCTACAAAAACTGAAAATCGATTAACTTTAAAAGGTTAATCGATTTTTTTTTACTCTAATTTATAAATAACGATTGTTTGTTATGAATAATAAATTCAGGCTGCTTTTTTGGTTCATTCTAATTACGCTTAACAGTTTTGCTCAAAATGATACGCATCAGATTTTGTCTCCTGATGGAAAAATG
>CANHUF010000301.1 GCA_947463715.1 Sphingobacteriales bacterium | reverse complement strand
TGTCATGGATTACTAAACCCGTCAGGTATCAGTTCATGAATGGATTCATTGTTGTTGGAGAGCGTAATTATTCAGACATCAATTCAGCACAAAATCAATCTGCTTACATCAAGTATTATCCGTATTTCAACCTCACCCATCAGTTCAATAAGAGTTGGAGGCAACATATTCAGGCTGCAGCAGGTATGGCACAATCAAGGGTTGCAGGGCATTCGGTTGGATATGGTATTTACCATGCAGCGGTCAGAACCGAATGGCAGCTTAAACCAACATTCCATTATTTTTTTACAATCCAGGCTTCGCAAAAAATTCAAGATGGCCAGTCTATCTGGGCTGGTCCGTTTTATATTACTTCAGTAACGAAGATGTATTCTCCGGAGCAGTTTGCAGTGCCCAGGGTGTTGCAAACACAGCTTGGAATCGTTAAAATGAATTTGTATACAGGCCTTATGCTGAATGCATTTGCACAGGTATCCAGCAGTTCATTTGAACAAGCTTTACAGCTTACCGTCAGAGAGACTTATGAAACCCTATCGTCATTTCAGGTGCCGCGACAACTCAGGTTTACGGGACAGTTTAATCTTGAAAAATATGTGCACGCAGTAAAAATCAAATACAATCTCAGCGGTAGTTTAAGCAGGATAAGACAGCCACAGCGTGTTAATGCAATTAACTATGACACCCGCTTCAACTATATAGTGATTGAAAACAGGATCAGTACACACTGGAAGAAGGCCATTAATCTGACGTCGTTTTATACCATTACACTAAGCAGTAATGTCTATGGGTCAGGTGTTGCTGCAACTGCTATGACGATGCACAGAACAGGTATGCAGCTTCATTACAGGATAGGACAGCGGGGATTAATTCAGATCCGTTATGGTTATGACAGGTCAAGGTTTTCCGGATATTTTCATGCACTCGATGGCATTGGTGAGCTTTCTGTGAAAGACAGGTGGAAGCTCAGTTTACATGCATCCAATCTGTTGAATATCCGTTACTACAGCATATTCCATGTTGCTGAACGCGGCAGCACTGTTTTCCGCAGACAGTTAACCGGACGAACAGTTATGTTTGGTGTGCAGTATGTGTTTTAATTACTGATGATAACCGGATGCTGTTCACTTTCCAGACCAACCCTGTCTATTGCAGTAACCATGATGAATTTCAGTGGTGTTTTTTCTCCCGATTTTTCTGACCTCGATACAGGAAGTAAAACTTTGTTTTCTGTTTTATTGAGGATGCGGTGTTCCCATTTTTCCTGGTATTTAAAATAGAGTACCCATTTGACCGCCTGGTTGTCTCTGGGCGTCCAGCTGATTTCAACTGTATCCGCAGCGGTCATGATGGATACGGCAGGGCTCAGCGGTGGAGCCGATTGCAGCCAGGGACTTGCAGGAACCAATGCGGGAGATTTGTAAACACCTTCCTGCAGGGCACGAGACAGTGTAGGGTTGTTGATAACGGAATGACCATGCCAGTGAACCACCCCGGCACTTTTGGGTACCATAGCCCGGGCAATCATGATTTCGCTGATGATTTCCTGGTTGTTGGCAATACCGTTTTTGTCGGTACCGATATTGATGCCTGGCCAAAGGTGACGCTGGTGGGTATTTTCTTCCTGCCACCAGCCCAGCAGAATGGGATAGCTTTGTGCTATTTTTCCTGTTGGCCAGTAAAGCTGGGGAGAAAAATAATCAATCCATCCCTTGTTCAACCAGCGTTTGGCATCAGCATAGAGTTTTTCATGCTGGTCGAATCCTTCAATTGAGGCAGGGTATCCGGGTTTCCATATTCCAAACGGACTCAGTCCGAATTTAACATGCTTTTTTTCAGTTTTGATTTCTTTGTAAAGCCTTTCTATCAGTGAATTCACGGCTTCCCTGCGCCAGTCGCCCCGAGTCAGTTTTCCACCTGCTTTCAGGTAAATGTTCCAGCTGCTGTCGTCTGGAAAATCCTCATTGCCATTGTAGGATGGGTAGGGATAAAAATAATCATCAAAATGGATACCATCTACATCATAGCGTTTGATGATATCTAAAACCACTGCAGAGGTTCGGTCTTGTGTTTCTTTCAGGGAAGGGTCCATCCAGAAATAGCCTTCTTTCAGCGACACGACCAGTTCGGGATTTTTTTGCAGGATTGACCTGCTGCTGTTGCTTTTACCCTTGAAATGGTGAGCCCGGTATGGGTTGAGCCATGCATGCAGTTCCATTCCTCTTTTGTGTGCTTCTTCGATCCAGAAAATCAGCGGGTCATAAAAGGGGTCAGGCAGTTTATCTTGTTCGCCTGTGAGAAAATAGGACCAGGGTTCCAGTTCACTTTGGTAGAGTGCATCAGCCTGCGGACGCACCTGAAAGATTACTGCGTTGAAGTTCAAAGATTGTAGCCGGTCAAGTATACCTATTGCTTCTTTTTGTTGTTCAGCTGAGGAGAGTCCGGGTTTACTTGGCCAGTTGATATTGTCTACTGTGGCAATCCATGCCCCCCTGAATTCTTCCGGTGCCTGTGCGAAACGTTGCCGTGTAATGCCAGGCTTTGTCAATTCAGCCTTGTCGGCATTGGTTTTAACCTGAGCATGTGAGACCAGGGAAACCAACAAGCAGCTGCCAATAAGAAATGCACGCATGGGAAACTATTTCAGGCAATTTAGGTAACAATTGCTGAGAACTTATAGGAAAATCAGTGCAAAAATTAAAGAAGGAAATAAAAGCTGCAGAAAAACAGAAAATTAATTATTCAATATATTCAGAAAAATCCTAGGTTTGAAACAACAGTTCCAGTTCTTTATCATATTTCAGGCATCAATTTAAGCAAGCGGTAAATGATTTTTTAATTAGATAAAAAAAATACATGAACAGAAGGGAAGTAGTTAAGAGGGCTACCTTTTTATTAGGGGGAGCAATCACTTTTTCGGGCTTTGGCGCTTGCGAAATGTTTAATCAGGTTTCGGAAAGTGAATCCAAATCAATAGCATCACAGGAGTTGTTGATTGCTGAAATCGCTGATACCATTATTCCTGACACCAAAGAAGTACCTGGAGCCAAAGCTGCAGGTCTTGGCCCTTTTATAGTGATGATGATGCAGGATTGTTATACTGCGGATGTTCAAAAGGATTTTGCAGATGGATTAATGAAAGTGGATGCAGTCTCTAAGGGCAAGTATAACAAATCATTTATTTCATTGACGCTTGAGGAGCGGGAAGAGATCTTTAAATTATTCAAAGCGGAAGCCCAAACACAAATAGACGCCAAAGAAAGTCCATCACAATTCTTCCAGCTTATTTATGAACTCACTTGTCTGGGTTATTATACTTCGGAAATTGGAGCTACAAAAGCTTTAAATTATGTTCATATACCAGGCAAGTATGAAGCTTGCATTCCATTGCAACCCGGACAAAAAGCATGGGCTACCTAATTATTAATTGCATATTTAATAAGAAAGATGAATAACAACATAAAAGCAGAGAAGCAGCATACGTATGATGCCATCGTAGTTGGTTCAGGTATCAGCGGTGGTTTGGCTGCAAAAGAATTGACAGAAAAAGGGCTAAAAGTTTTGATGTTAGAACGTGGCCGTAATGTTGAACATGTAAAAGATTATGATACCGCGCTGATGAAGCCCTGGGAATTCAAACACAGAGGAAGAGTTACGCTTGAAGACCGTAAAATGCAGCCAGTACAAACCCGTGGCGGTATGTATAGCGAGTTTAATGCAAAGTTTTGGGTAAATGATATGGAATGTCCATACACTGAAGTGAAACGATTTGACTGGTATAGGGGTTATCATGTTGGAGGACGATCCATTACCTGGGGACGTGGTTGTCTGCGACTAAGTGAGATGGATTTTTCTGCCAACGCTAAGGATGGCTATGGTGTTGACTGGCCTGTACGCTACCAGGATATTTCACCCTGGTATGATTATGTAGAGCGCTTTGCTGGTATTAGCGGACAAAATGAGGGACTTGCACAATTGCCTGATGGTATGTTTCTTCCTCCTTTTGAAATGAATTGTGTTGAAAAGGCT
>CANHUF010000300.1 GCA_947463715.1 Sphingobacteriales bacterium | reverse complement strand
TACGATCAGGAGATATGTGTTGTTAGGCGTTGTGTATAATTTTAAGAATAAAGCAGCCGCCGCTGCGAGCAAATAAAATCAGATATGATTAAGATCAATTTTATTTTTTGGATGCTGTTTTTATTTGCTGTTAAGCCTTTGTCTGCACAGCAGACATTTATTTCCAGCGGTCGGATTATTTTTGAAAAAAAGACTGCCCAGGTTACACTCTTAGAATCTCTGATTGATGGCAGTGATAATGTATTTATGGAGGAAATGAAGAAGGCATATCCACGGATAGTGACAGATAATTATACATTGGAATTTAATCCCACTGGTTCTTTATTCAGACTAGAAAAAGAGGTTCCGGAAAACAAATACTTGCTGATGGGGACACAGCCTGAAATGAAAAATTATACAGCGCATCATTTTGATGACAGCACAACAACCCTGCGTTTGGGTGTCTTTGAAAACAATTACCTCGTTAAAGACAGTCTTCAAAAGTACGAGTGGAAAATTACTGGTGAAGTAAGGGAGATTGCAGGATTTATTTGTAAGAAAGCGTTGACCAAAATAGGTGATTCCGTTGTAGTTGTCGCTTTTTATACGGATGAGATACTTGTAAAGGGTGGTCCCAATAATTTCAATGGATTGCCAGGCATGATCCTGGGAATTGCTGTTCCACGTTTGCACATGACCCTTTTTGCTACCCGTCTGGAATCAGCAAACCAGTTGTCAACAGTTAATTTCCCGCTGGAGAATAAACCCAAATTTGTCACACGCAGGAAAGTGCAGGCAGATATTGATAAAGGCGTAAACGATTGGGGTAAATTTGCCGGCCTCCTGAGGTGGAATAGTATACTATAGTATCGGGTATGCCGGTCTACGTGTTTTAGCCGTATTTTGAACTAAATCTGCTTAATTTTACGCATGACCGAACAAAAAAGCAGGCAGGGACAGGCAAAAGTCTTAAGGATATTCCGAAAGGTGCACAGGCTAACAGGGGCATTCCTTTTCATTTTCTTTTTTGTTGTTTCTGTTACCGGTCTCCTGCTTGGCTGGAAAAAAAATAGTGGCGGTTATATCATGGCCAAATCCTATACCGGTACCTCAACAGACCTGAAAGACTGGCTTCCGGTAGACAGTCTCCATATCCTGGCCTGCAATTACCTGCGGGATTCCGTTTCACCCAGCTTGTCGGTTACATTAGATAGGATTGATATCCGCAAGGATAAAGGCATGGTTAAGTTCCTCTTCAGTGATCATTTTACAGGCCTCCAGCTCGATGGCGCTACAGGCAAATTGTTGCATGTGGAAGCAAGGCGTTCTGACTATATTGAGAAAGTCCACGACGGCTCCGTTATCGACTATTATTTGGGTACTGCCGGAACTTTTAAACTTATTTATACTACCCTGATGGGTGTAGCACTACTTGTTTTTACTATCACCGGCTTCTGGCTTTGGTACGGTCCAATCCGGATGAAGCGTTCCCGAGCCTGATAGGCTTTTACAATGCATTTATTATCAAGCTCTTGCTTTAAAACTAAAAGGGACTGCTTGGAATCAGTCAGTGATATATATAAAATCAATATGAATATTGCAACTATTTATGTAATTGATATTGTATTTTCCTTCAGGAATGAGTAAATTTGTTATAATAGTTCCTTCCTTATTCCTTGTTAAGCCACGTCAGGATCAATCCTTTAAATTGGTCTAATAACTAAAAATGCTTAACATGCACGTAAGTACCCCCACCCGTTTTCTTAGCCTTTTTTTGTTTGTAATTTTAATTGCAGCTTCCTGTTCCAAAGAGTCTAATCAGTCACTGAAACAAAAGTTTCTGCTCGAAAATTCCCTCCAGGAAGATGGTATTGCACCAGTTTATAAAAGCACCAAGGTTGAACCAGGACTGGAAGACAGTTACATTGTTGTTTTCAATGATGATGTCAATGAAAATGAAGTGGATGGAGAATCTGAGCGGATGTGTGGTTCAGCAAAAGTGACACGCGATAGAACTTACAAGCATGCACTGAAAGGGTTCAGTTCAAAATTGACGCCGGCTGCTATTGAAGAGATGCGTCGCAATCCAAAAGTAAAATACATTGAGCAAAATCAGGTTGCTACTGTTGTAGCAACACAGAATAGTGCCACATGGGGTCTGGACCGTATCGATCAGCCTTCACTGCCTTTGAGCACAACATATACCTACAACACAAATGGTTCTGCTGTAGATGCCTATATTTTTGATACAGGCATCAGACTTGATCATGAAGAGTTCTCAGGCAGGCTGGGAGCTGGTTACAATGCTATCAACACTGCTGCTACTGCCAACGACGATCAGGGACATGGAACACATGTTGCAGGAACAGTTGGCGGAAAAACATACGGCGTAGCCAAAGGTGTTACCCTGATACCCGTTAAAGTATTGAATAACCTGGGGTCTGGAACCTATGCTCAAATCATAGCAGGTATCGATTGGGCTGTTGCCACCCATACCACAAAACCTGCGGTAGGAAACATGTCGCTTGGAGGAGGTTTTTCAACCGCATTGAATGATGCGGTGAAAAGAGCCATAGCTGATGGCATCATCATGTGTGTGGCAGCAGGTAATGACGGACTCAATGCTGCCAATTATTCTCCTGCCAGTACTGCAGAAGCCATAACTGTGGGTGCTACCACCAACACGGATGCGTTGGCTACTTATTCCAACCGCGGTTCACTTGTTGATATTCTGGCTCCGGGTTCTGCAGTCATATCAGCTTACTTCACCAGCAGCTCAGCTACTGCTTCACTTTCCGGAACTTCAATGGCATCTCCGCACGTAGCAGGTGCTGCAGCTTTGTATCTTGAGTACAGTCCGGGCGCCAACACCACACAAGTCCAGACTGCCCTCAAAACTTTTGCTGCTGTAAACCGCATCAGCGGGGTTCCTGCAGGAACTGTCAATGAATTGCTGCAAATAAATTTTGGTGTTGTACCACCTCTTCCTGCACCTTCAGTGCCTGCGCTTTCTTCGCCGGCTGCCAATGCAACTGGACAATCACTTGCGCCTACACTCAGCTGGGCGGCTTCAATTGGTGCTGTATCCTATAACCTACAGGTATCTACTTCCTCAACTTTTGCAACTACATTGTTAGACCTGAACGGATTAACCGCAACCTCCCGTGCATTGAGTGGCTTGTCTAACAGTACAGTTTACTACTGGAGAGTCAGTGCTACCAATACTGTAGGAACCAATGGATGGTCGGCTGTCCGCAGCTTTACTACCACAGCCCCACTGGCTTTGCCAGCAGCACCCGCATTGACTGCTCCGGTCAACAATGCCACAAATCAGCTTACAGCAACCAGGCTTTCCTGGGGGGCAGCAGCCAGGGCAACAACCTATGAAGTGCAGGTATCACTTGTAAACACTTTTGCTACAACTGCTTTCAGCAGAAACGGACTCACCGCAAGGAATGTGACCATTTCTCCTGCATTGGCAGCAAGAACAATATACTATTGGCGTGTACGTGCAGTCAATGCTACCGGTTCAGGGGCATGGTCTGCTACGCAACAGTATACAACCAGATAAACCCCTTAAAACTTCCCCTTGTCATAACACCAACAAATAAAATCATGTAGCTATGGGAAGAAAATTTTCAATCGGAATTCGCACAGTAATGTTAGGAATTCTCTTTGTTGTGCTGTTGTTGGGTGGATGCACAAAAGAGCAGGAAACATTTATCAAGAAAAGTTTTACCCTTCATGAAGGAGAAGACGGACTTGCACCATTGTACAGCATCAATAAAAGAGGAATTATCCCTGTAAGTGCATATTACCTTGTTGTATTGAAAGATAATGTTGATGCTGAAGAAGTAGAATTTAAGTCTGATGCCATAACAGAATTTTTAGCATCTCAAAAAGACAAAACATTTAAATATGCTGTCAAAGGCTTTACAATTCAGCTAAATAGCAAAGACTTAGAAAAGGTAAGAAAAGACCCTAATGTGAAATATGTAGAACAGGACCAGGTGATGAAAATAAGTGCCACGCAGTTTACAGCACCCTGGG
>CANHUF010000299.1 GCA_947463715.1 Sphingobacteriales bacterium | reverse complement strand
GTACTGGTTCACTGAGTCAAAATCCTTATTATATTGCTGACACTGTGTTGATTCCCACTCATTCATTACTTGATGCATCCGGAGTAGGAGTAAATGACGTGGTCAATGACATTACCGGACGGCTTCGTTCGTCTACACCAGACATTGGGGCTTCTGAATTTGATTTGTGTGCCAATGATGCGGGAGTAAATGCTTTCAGTAATCTTTCAAATCCAATTCCTAGCAGCACTATTCCTGTTAGGGTTATTTTGCAAAACAATGGTTCGTCTGTTCTCATATCTACGACCATCAACTGGACGGTAAATGGAGTCTCTCAGCCCGCATTTCAATGGACAGGAAATATGCCTTCCAAGCAATCTCAGATAGTAGAGCTGGGGACCAATAATTTTGCACAAGGGGGGGTATTCAAGCTGCGGGCATGGACAACTGGGGCTAATGGTCAGGCAGATTGTAAACTGCCTAATGACAGTTGTGATGTACTTAATCTGGGTTCGCAACTTTGTGGTACTTACACAATCGGAGGATTCAATCCGGACTTCAGAACATTTACGGATGCTGGACTTGTATTGAACAATTCAGGTATAGGCTGTCCTGTTGTATTTAAAGTACGTGATGGTATTTATGATGAGCAGGTAAGACTCTTTTTTGTTCCTGGAGCAAGTTCTGTAAATACAGTTACTTTTGAAAGTGAGTCTGGCGATAGTTCAAAAGTTGAATTGCACTATAAGCAAAGTAATCCTACCAGTGATTTTACTGTAAAGTTTAGTGGAGCAAATCACATTATTTTCAATAAAATTAGTATCCTTCGATCTAACGGTGGTTTTAGTGTTTTAAGTGATAATAAGTCGAATAACATCACATTAAAAAATCTTGTGCTCAATCCGGTAAATTTTGAGAATACAAGATCTTTGTTGCTAAAGAACAATCGAATCAATACGTTTGAAAGTATGTGGTCAATTCAGGTCTTTCAGTCGAGAAACGTTAGGTTTGAGCGAAATATTTTGAATAATTGCCGGTATGGAATTGGTTTTAATGGTGGCCCATCAGACAGTGTCTCTATAGTTGCCAATACCATAAATGGTGTGTATGATCGCTATGGTGATGTTTATGCAATAAACATCGATAGGACTGTAGAATCAACACTTGTTATAGACAGCAATATCATTAGGCGTTTCCTTCAATTTGCTATACATGTTAATGCACCGGAGTCATTGAACCCTAAAATAAGGTTCAACCTTATTGATAGTGCACGTGAAGCAGGTATCATTGTCAATGGTGCATCCTCTGAAGTGTATGGAAATAGAATTTTGCGAACACAGGCAGGAACAGGAATTTCAGTATTTGCTAAGAACTCTTTGGTTGCTAACAATTATATCCATACACAAGGTTTAGGTGTCTCAAAGGGAATTGTTTTGCATCCTTCTGCAACTGGTTCCCGTGTGGTGTTTAACAGTGTGAACGTAACAGGTGTTGATATGGTGAATGGTCGTGCATTGGAAGTGCTGGGGGGATCTAATTATACCATCAAGAATAATATTTTCGCCAACAATGGTGGAGGTGTTGCAGCATTCTTTGCATCTCTTCCTGCAAATAAAGACATAGATTACAACAACTATTATTCTAAAGGCAATCAGTTTGCAACGCTGGCTGGCAAATCGTTCAATGAACTTCCTTTGTGGGGTGCTGCCATAAGCGGTGACGCCAATTCGAAGAACATCAATCCCAATTATAAATCTGATACTGCCCTCTTGCCATTCCAGAAACAACTCAATGGTGCAGGTATTGCGAGTAACAATATCTTGCTCGACATAGATGGAGAGATTCGTAATCTGCAGGCTCCAGATATCGGAGCACAGGAATTTATGGTTGATTTCGGTATCACGAGGTTAGTGAGTCCAACCAATGAATGTAAGCATGATGCCAAAACGCCCATCACTGTTTACCTGCGTCAGTTTGGTGATATTCCTTTCATCGACCTCAAACTGGCTTATCAGATCAATGGCGGACCAATATTCCGGGATACCATACCTGGTTCTATCAGTAATGATCTGGAGTTTACCTTCACCAAAACGCAGGACCTTTCACTGAACGGGATTTATTCGTTCAAGCTCTGGCTGGTGGAGAATGGTGATGATAATCAGTTTAATGATACACTCCTCGTAACCAGAAAGAATAAAGATGCGCCAGCAATCGACTTCTCCTACACAAGTCAGTGCGCAGGTATCAGTGTGCCGTTTGTGGCCACGGCCAGTGTAGCAACAGGATTCATTGATCGGTTGGAGTGGGAGTTTGGTGATTCCACTATCGGTATTGGTCTCAATCCAACACACCGCTATGATACTGCAGGCAGGTATATGGTTAGTGTCAAGGCTTTCAGTGATCAGGGATGTTATACCGAAATCAAAAAACTGATCACATTGCAGTCTACACCGGTTGCTTCCTTCACGGCTGCTGATGTCTGTTATGGCAATGCCCTTAAGCCGAAAAACACCACCATCATGATGGGTACAGGAACAGTAAGTTCCTACCTCTGGAAATGGGGAGATGGATCTACTTCAACTACTTTTGAGCCTGTTCACCAGTACGCTGCAGATGATACATTCAATGTAACCCTGATTGCCACGGCAATGAATGGTTGTGTGGATAGTATAACAAAACCTGTGGTGACCTATGCACTGGAGAATTCATCATTCAGGCTGGCTAAGCCAGTCCAGGATTTTATCTGTGAAGGCACAACCCTGAAACTCTCGGCTTCCGGTGCATTCAGTTACCAGTGGTATCTTGATAATAAACCAATTACAGGAGCAAAGGATTCAGTTTATCAGGCTGTTAAATCTGGTGCCTACAGTGTGGTTTTCTTCAACCAGCTGGGTTGTCAGTCGAAGCCCAATGGCAACATCAAACTAACGATAAACCCCAAGCCCAAAGCAGATTTCAGTTATGAAGGCTATTGTTTGGGTTCGCCAACAAAGTTTACCGATAAGTCCAAAGTTGATTCACTGAATAAAATTAAGTACCTCTGGAACTTTGGTGATGGATCACCAACAGTTCAGGTAGCCAGTCCTACTCACACGTTCACCAAATCAGGAGAGTATAAAGTTTCATTGATAGTTCAATCTATGGTTTGTCCAAACCAGACTGATACCTCAACCACAAAAATAGAACCTGAGACACCCAAAAAAGGAAAAAAATATGAGTCAGAATCCGTTGTCGATGGAAAGTCTAAGAAACTGGAAGCAAGGGATTTTGGTGTGAAGTACCAGTGGATTCCCTCTACGTACCTTGATAATCCAAACATACGTGAACCCAAATATACTGCGGGTAAGGAACAGAAGTATATCATAAGGATAACAAGTAAAGCCGGCTGTGTAACTACAGATACACTTCAGGTGTTGTTCTTTGATAAGTGCAATGTAATAGTGCCCGGTGGATTCTCTCCTAATGATGATGGGAAGAACGACAGGTTGTATCCTTTCCAGATTGGCATGAAAAGCATGAAAGTATTCAGGATCTACGACAGGTTTGGAAACCTTGTGTTTGATGATAAAAACGCAAACAGTGCTACCGGATGGGATGGAAAGTATAAAGGCAAAAAACTTCCGGTAGGTTCTTATGTGTGGATAGCAGAGGGCACGGGAGAAGATGATCAGCAGATTAAGCGGACAGGCAACGTAATGCTGGTGCGTTAAAATTGTAAAGTATGATGCATGTATGTGGATGGTTTTCAGTAAACACGTTAACTTCGTGTCTATATGAAAGCCATCCGCATTTTCAAAAATAAATACCTAATAGCAACCATTCTTTTTATTGTATGGATGCTTTTCTTCGATCACAACAACATATTCCTGCACCTGCAATACCGGAAAGAACTGAATGAACTTAAGGCAGATAAGAAATACTACCAGGAACAGATTGATCTGACCAGGAAGGAGGTAGATCTTATCAAGAGCAATCCGCAGGCCATGGAAAAAGTTGCCAGGGAGCAATACCTGATGAAAAAAGATGATGAAGATGTTTTTGTTGTGAAGGAGTGAGGGGG
>CANHUF010000298.1 GCA_947463715.1 Sphingobacteriales bacterium | reverse complement strand
GTTGAAAACAGGTTAAATCATGTTGCTAACCTGCGTTTTGAGTGCCGTGATGGAGACCAGTTGCTGAAAAAAGTTTCAAAACATATAGCGCTGTCTTCCGGATCTGCCTGCAGTTCTGTTTCAGTTTCTCCCTCCCATGTGCTTACTGCAATGGGCCTATCCGAAGAGGACGCACTTAGATCAATCAGGTTCAGCCTGGGTCGTTTTACAACACCGGATGAACTCAACGAAACAATCAGGTATTTCACGGAGCTGCTGGGCGAGTGAATGTTTAAATCCCGCAATCAATACCTGAAAACAACATCATCAAATGGTAAGCGTTTCCTTTCGCCATGAATGCCAGCTTCTGTTCCCTTGCCTACTGCCACAATCATATTGATTTCAGCACCTTTGGGTAGTTTGAGCAGCTTCTTCACGCGAATGGGGTCAAAGCCTTCCATCGGACAGGTGTCATATCCCATGGCTGTCATAGACAGCATGAAAGTTTGGGCTGCCAAGGCGCACGATTTATGAACGATGACTTTCTGGTCTCGGCTGCCACTGATGCGGGCAAAGGGGTCTTTCAGACCCATGACGAAGCAAAGTAATCTTCTGAATAATGTGGAAAATCCAAACCAGTCCTGGCGATAAACAACAGGCATCAGCTTGCCGTAATAATCCAGCCCTCGCTTCTCGCGCTTACTGGGTTCCCGGTCTCCTATGGTTTGCATCACATTGTTGTAATTCCACCTGGCGTGCTTCTTCCAAAGGTCCTGACGGGTAACAAAAGCTACCATGTGTTTGGCAGTTCTTGCAGCCGACTGTTTCAGACATAGTGGATGCATCTTTGTCAGTAATGCTTTGTCGCTGATCCAATGAAACTCCCAAAGCTGCATATTACTGCTGTTGGGGGATAGGATAGCCAGTTCCAATCCTTTTTGTATAACCTCATCCGGCACTTCTGTTTGTTCATCAAATGCCCTGTTCGATCTTCTTCTATTTACGATCTCTTCAAATTCTCTGGCGTACATAAGGGAGTTTATGGGATAACAATCTGAGGCATGGTTGGTTCGCTTGCATGCATATAATCACCTCAGGATAACTTTTTTCAAAAGGGTGAGCTGAAAAAGGATGAGGATGCAACTTGTTACCAGAATCATCAAAATAGTTGAGTCCAGGTTAATTTGGAAATTGATGTTCTTGAACAGGCTGGATAAAGATAAATACTTGAAAAAATCAATGGGGAGAGTTGTTTCAGTGGATGGATTCAATGCCAGGATTACAGTGGCTGCCGTGAGAAGCGAAAGAAAAATGCCAATTACCTTTCCTGAAATCAGCGGTTTCGTTGCTGCATGGATGTTTCCAATAGCTTTTACTGTTTGGAATGTAAATTCCTTTCCGGGATCCTTGACCAGGTTTTCTCCTATGCTTTCTTTAATTAGTTTATCCAAATTTGTATCAGCTGTCATATCATCAGTTTAGAAAGCTTCTAAATCGTTTACTTGTTTCAAAAATCCCTGAAGTTTAATTCTACTCCGGTGCAGTCTCACTTTGGCATTGTTTTCAGTTATATTCAAGACCTGGCCAATCTCCCTCAACGGCATATCCCAGTAATAGTGCAGCATAACCATCAGGGCTTCATCCGTGGGCAGGGCATCAATGGCCTGCTTTAAAATTAGTTTAATTTCCCTGGATTCTGATTCGTTTTGCAGGGAAACTGACGGTTCTTCGCTATGATTGTTGTTAGCAGTCAGACTAGTATACCTTGACTGTCTGTTTTTTCTTTTGTTGAACAGGTCAATTGCAGTTCTGTATGCAATGCTGCAAAGCCAGGTTCCAAAAGCAGATTCACCCTTGAATTTGTGCAGATTCCGGAAGCATTTGATAAAGGCTTCCTGTGCAGCATCTTCTGCATCTTCTCTGTTGCCCAGCACTTTCAAGGTGATTGAATAGACGAGCTCCTGATGTGCTTCTACCAGTTTACCAATGGCATCGCTGTTGCCTTTTAGTGCTTCTTTCAGATGAACTGATGCTGATTGTAAATCCTTCACGACATTGATTAGACTATTTGTCAGGCTTCAAGGTTACAAAAAATAATTTGTAACCAATTATTAATTCAGCTGGTCTAATCTTCGTAACACATTTCATCACATATAAATTCAAACATCATGGGTTCAGAACTGGTAATTGTTCCTGTATTATTTGGTACTATTTTTGGTATTGTTTACCTCTTTATTTCTTCGAGGCACAAAGAACGGATGGCTTTGATTGAAAAAGGCACTGATGCCTCTATTTTTTATGCAGCCAAAACAGGTAAGTCGCGCTACCTGCCTATCATCATCTTAAATTTTGCAGTATTGCTTACTTCAATCGGGCTTGCAATCTTTATTGGAGCATTACTCCAACGGAATTTCGATGTGGAGGGTTCAGTGGCCTATCCTGGTACTATTTTTTTGGTTTCCGGACTGGGTATGTACATCGGATTCAAAAAATCCGTGGCTTTGCTGAATAATGATTAATGACCTTGTTTATAAAATTAAATTATAAATAAGCTAAAAAATATTAATATTATATATGAAATAATCGGCCGAAATTGCGGTCGATTATGGATTTTCACAACCTGGTCAGTAATATCACGAATCCTACCTTGTTATTTTTTTTACTTGGTATTCTGGCAACAGTCGTAAAAAGTGATTTGGAGATTCCTGCTCCTTCGGTAAAGTTTATTTCTCTTTACCTGTTGTTTTCAATCGGTTTCAAGGGTGGGCAGGAATTGCAGCATGGAGTATTTTCCGCTGAGATTGTCTATGCATTATTCCTCGGTGTGGCTATTTCCGCCCTCATTCCCATGTATACGTTCTTCATCCTGAAGCCGAAGATAGGGGTGGCCAATGCAGGTGCGGTTGCAGCGGCTTATGGTTCTGTAAGTGCGGTGACCTTTGTTTCAGCGGCAAGTTTTCTGGAAATGCAGAACCTTCATTTTGATGGCTATATGGTAGCTATCATGGCCTTGATGGAGTTTCCGGCCATCGTTGTGGGCGTGAGCCTGATCAGGCGTTTTGGGGGTAGTGACGAGCCGTCATCCGGCATCAGGAGCATCGTTTCTCACGCCCTTTCAAATGGCAGTGTACTCATGATTATGGGTAGCCTATTGATTGGTATTGTGGCAGATTCAAAACAGGCAGAAGGAATTAAGCCTTTTACTACAGATATTTTCAAAGGGTTCCTGGCCATCTTTTTGCTTGAGATGGGTATGGTGACAGCCCGGAGATTCAAGGCTTTCTGGCATCATGGATTTTATGTGATTGCTTTTGCAGTGTTGGTGCCTGCCCTGAATGGAAGCCTGGTGGCCTTCATCAGTGAATGGGTCACGGATAGCCATGCCAACCGTTTTATTTTTGCAGTGCTTGCAGCAAGCGCATCCTACATTGCTGTTCCGGCTGCCATGAGACTCGCAGCACCAAAGGCTGATCCTGGTCTTTATATTCCCATGGCGCTTGGTGTTACTTTTCCTTTTAACATAACCATTGGCATGCCCCTCTATTATGCCATCATTTGCTGGTGCTGATTTTGGCCGGATTGATGGAGACGTGCTGAATGGTTTTTCCGCTGGAAGTATGCCTGGAATAGGTTATGTGTATGGTTCCGTCTGCCGACTGAATGGCTGCAGGGTAAGAGAATCCATCTTTGCGCAGCGGGTCATGGTCGATGATACCTCCAAATTGCCAGGTGGCTCCTTCGTTATGCGACAGGTAAAGTGAAAGCTTATACCGACCTTTTTCAAGATCATTGCAAATCAGTATAACCTTTCCATCCTTTAATTCTAAGGTTTCGACACTGCTGCCAGGATTCGGTATTTTCGTTTTTACAGCCGGAGTCCATTCCTTCCCATCATCCTTGGAAATACTCATCTTGATGCTTCCCGGTTCATCGCCATTATCCCTCATCACAGCCATTAAATCTCCGTTTTTATGCTGTAAAAGTGCAGGTTGAATGCCGCCCCTGCTAACAACCGGAGAGCTGGCAGTCCAACTTTGCCCATTATCTCTGCTGATTGCCAT
>CANHUF010000297.1 GCA_947463715.1 Sphingobacteriales bacterium | reverse complement strand
GAAACACAAAATAAAAACTACAGCAGGCGTTCATTTTTGAAGGTATCCTCACTTTCAGGTGGGGGTATGCTGATCGGAGCCAGCTGGTTCATGAGTCTTAAGCCCATTGAAGTACTGGGTGCAGGTAACGCAGCACCTGAATGGGTTTTGGTGAATGGGTATATCCAGATTACAGCCGATAATAAAATAAAGATTCAGTGTCCGAATCCGGAGTTCGGACAAAACGTGATGACCTCCATGCCCATGATCATTGCTGAAGAGCTGGGGGCCGATTGGAAAGATGTTAGTGTGGAAATGGCTAAGTATGATACGCCCACATTCAGGCGTCAGTTTACCGGTGGCAGTCAGTCGATCAGAGCAGGCTGGAACACCCTCCGCAATGCGGGTGCAACAGCGAGGATGATGTTGATGGCAGCTGCAGCGCAGCAATGGAATGTGCCTGTAAGTGAAATCAGTGCTGCAGGCGGACAGGTAACGCACAAGGCAACAGGTAAGCAGGCAAGCTATGGTTCTCTGGCTGCTGTTGCTGCGAAGATGCCCGTTCCTGCCAAGCCTGAACTGAAAGCCAAAACTGATTTTAACATCATCGGCAAGGCTACTAAAAATACCGTAGGAGCTCAGATAGTTAGTGGAAAGTCGCTTTTTACGATGGATTATAAAGTTCCCGGAATGCTCATTGCCATGGCAGAAAGACCACCTGCATTCGGGATGAAGTTGAAGTCATTTGATGCTGCTGAGGCTTTGAAAATGCCCGGAATCAAAGAGGTTTTCAGCATTAAGGTTTACAATGAAGATTATGCCAGGGCCATGTTTGATGCCCGGACTTTTAACGAGCTGGTGATCATCGTAGGTAAATCTACCTGGGAAGTGATGAATGCCCGCAAGGTACTCCGTGCGCAATGGGAGCCCATTGCGGAAACAAAGGAAATGGTTGCCGGTTTTGGTGGCAACAAGCGGGAGGAAACAATTCCTGCCGGATTGGAAAGCACATCGGGGCATCGGGAGGCCATGGCTGCAGCTGCTGCCCAACCCGGTAAGGTACTGCGGAAAGATGGTAACCCTGAGGCCGCATTTGCCCAGGCGCATACCATACTTGAAAGGACTTATTCTGCTCCGTTTCTGGCACACAATACCATGGAGCCTATCAGTTGTTTCGCGCATGTGACTGCTGAAAAGGCATTCTTTGTGGCACCAACCCAGGCACCTGATTTCATAGCGCCAGCTATTGCTACCAGGCTAGGAATAAAAGCCGATAAAATTGATATCCAGCTGGCCAGGATGGGTGGTGGATTTGGCCGGAGGGCTTATTGCCATTTCATTGTGGAGGCAGGGATCATTTCCCAGCGCATAAATGCTCCTGTAAAATTGATTTACAGCCGCGAAGACGATATGACCAATGGCATTTACAGACCTGCATACATGGTTACTTACCGGGCAGCGCTAGATGCATCCAATAACATCACTGCGTTCCATGTTAAAGGTGGTGGTATACCCGAAGGCGCAGTGCATGCCAACAGGTTTCCTGCGGGAGCATTCGCCAATTACCTGGCAGAGGGATGGGCCGTCAATTCAAATATCACCATCGGCGCTTTCAGGGCACCGGGATCCAACTTCATTGCGGCTGCAGAGCAGTCGTTTCTGGATGAGCTGGCAGAAAAAACCGGACAGGATCCGATTGAGTTCAGATTGTCTCTGATGAAAAAAGCCAAGGAACAGCCAGTAGGAAAAAATAATGATTATGATGCCTCACGCTATATGGCTGTGCTGGAGCTGGTGCGTGATAAATCAGGATGGAAAGGTAAATCAGATAAGCGCGGCGTGGCTGCTTATTTCTGTCACAATTCATACGCAGCCCATGTACTTGACCTCACCATGAAAGGTGGCCTGCCGGTTGTTGAAAACGTGGTTTCTGCGATGGATTGTGGTGTGGTAGTGAATCCGGAAGGTGCGAAGAACATGGTGGAAGGTGCCGTGGTGGATGGCATTGGTAACTGTCTCTTTGGTGAAATGACCTTTGAAAACGGGGAACCGCAGAAAAAGAATTTCAACCAGTATCGGATGATCAGGCATCGTGAGGCACCCAAAAATATCGACGTTCATTTTGTGCAAAACGGCATTGATCCTACCGGATTGGGAGAGCCACCATTCCCGCCGGTGTTTGCCGCATTGGCCAACGCTTTATACAGGGCAACTGGTAAGCGGTTCTATGATCAACCATTTATCAAGCAGCTCACTGCTGAAAGTTGATTTTTTTGAGAACCGCCAGCAGTTTGTTGGTGATGATTTCATAACCCTTATCTGAAGGATGTAAGCCATCGTAAGTTACGTTGATGGATTCCTGCGGGTAAGGGTATTCATCTTTCTGGGGGTCGAAGGGGATGTCTATAAATTTTGGATAGCGGTAATCCCTGAATTGCCCGGTAGACGGGTCTTTCAGCCTTTTGAAGCGGACGAGTTTAGCGTGATTCATTTTTCGGATATGATACAGGTCAACAACAGGGATGTTTTCTTTTTCGCCAATTGCACTGATGGCATTCGCTACAGCTTCCAGTTGCAATCCGTTCTTATCGCGGTAGGAACCCCATGCATTGTTTTTGTAATTGTTGATGTACACAAAATCAACCCGTTGCATCGGAGTAATCAATACGATGGATGCTTTGTTGTTTAAGCTCCGCATTTTATTGATGATAATCCGGAAGGCACCATGGATGCTGTTCGGACCCGTATTGTTGTTGTAGTCGTCCATTGTGCCTAATGGTTTTGATCCCCACCAGTCGTTTGTTCCCAGGAATATGATGTACAGGTCAGCTGGCTGCAAACCAAGTTTGTCGATATCTGCTGCAATCCGCGTGGCTGTCCACCCATTGACACCTTTGTTGACAAAGCTCAGCTCCGGCATTTTTTCCACTACCCTCGTCATGTATCCTTTGGTGATGCGGTTACCGGTTTCATTCTGGTGGTCGTTGAGGTAGGTAATGGAATCTCCAAGTGCAACCCAGGTGATTTGTTTGGGCTTGAAGCCGGAATGCAGGACAATCAGGACACAGATGATCAACATTTTTTTCATGCGGCAGACTATTTACAGGATGACTGGTTCGTGATTATTTGAACTGAAAAAGCAATGGCAGAATAAATGTAACGAATGCTGTCCAGATGCTGTATGCCGGTAGAAAATACCCAATGGTATTTTCCAGTTGCTGAGATCCTGATTTCTTTTGGAACAAGAGGATGAGGTGTCTGGTAACAGCAATCAGGTGCAGGAATATCAGGATGTTGGAACCCAGTACAGCCAGCCTGTTGGGTGTTGCACCAAACTCAAATAACCTGAATCCGATAGCCGAGAGAGCGATGCCGTTAGCAAGAATGGTAAGTATAGAGAGCACAATCAGCATCACCAGATTGAACTTTGTGCTTTCTGTTTTGGTGGCTTCCGTAACAGAGAAAATGATGATGGCCATTACTCCAATAAGAAGTCCGTTGAATGTGAGCAGGAATTCACGATCAAGGTAAATATTTTTAGATGTGGATATCAGTGCAAAAAGAAATCCGAGTAATGTCACCAATACCAACGGTGTGAAAATCTTTGCGATGACAGGTGATATTTTGTTGACGAGGTTTGGATTATTGCTCACCAGGAATGTGGAAAACAATGGTATTGATGCTGGTCCCCATACAACAATATAGTTTTCAAAGAATGGTTGAAAATCCACGCCCGTCAGTTGAAATAAACCAAAGTTGATGCCGGTGAATAAGATGCCTGCGAGTGCAATGATAGCCGACATCACAACCAGATCTCCATTGTAACGGAGGAAATTAATTTTTGCTGTAGCATCTTTTAATTTTCCACCGATAAAGGTATATCCAAGTATACTCCACAGGAAGATGGGCAGGTGTAAACATGCAAGTATTATTGTATCACTTTTCGGAGATTGAGGCAATAAATTGATGTAAAGCGCAGATGCCACAATCACTGCTACCGGCAGAATAATTTTTTTGTCAGTTAACCTTTTTTTCCATGCCAGGAATAATGTGATAAATGGGATAATTGCAAGG
>CANHUF010000296.1 GCA_947463715.1 Sphingobacteriales bacterium | reverse complement strand
AGTTGACAGGGGCGATAAAGTTGATATCTCCGGTAGCAGTTGAAAGATTTCCGGCCAGTGATTGTACGGCATAAACTGGTTTTGATGCACTCAAATACATGTTTGCCCCTTGGACAGAAGCTGTGGTGGAATTTTCAGAGTATTTAGTAGAAGGGACCTCATAGTAGTCGCCAATATTGATTGTTGTATCTGGAGTACTTCCTCCGTTTAAATAAACTTTTGTATCATTTTCGGTCGCAATGATAACGGGGAATTCCATACTGTTGACTCCATAGCCCCTTATGAATACATATTCTTTTCCTAATTTATTTTCAGGAATGATCTGATCAATTCCCACATCCTGTGAAGTTAAAGCTGGTGTAGGCTGAACGTGCATCTGTCCTACATTTACTACAATGTTTTTATCTGAAGTAATGGATGCTCCAATCCATCCTGACTGGTTTGCAGAACTGGCAGATATTACAGGGGCTTCCAAAACATAAGTTTGGCCTTTATTTAGGTTGATGCTCAGATTGTCGGACGTAATTCCGGATGAATTAGATCCCAATCTGAAAAAACAAGCCGGGTTGTATCCAAAAATTTCTACTGTAGTATTATTTTCAGTGGCCATAATGCCGACTGAATTACTCAAGATTGTATAACTTCCACCCCTGTTGGGTACACCAACCCATTTGAATGAATTGCCTAATGCTGCTCTGCCTTTGGTGGTAAGGGAAGACGCCTGACTCGCTGATTTTCCTCTCCAGTTGACATAAAATTTTTCGCCGTTGGGAGATTCGAATTTTAATCCTGAATTACTCTGGACTGAACCGGTATTGGCATCTGTTAATAATGTCACATTATTATCCTGAGTGCCTGGATTATATGTTGCGGGACTTGTTTTTGAAACAGTTAGGGTTGTTAAGACGGTTGTACTTGTTCCTTTGTAAACATTGACCGTAAATGGGGTTGTATTCGGCGTAGATAAATAAATCAATTGATCTACAAATCCGGCTGCACTTTGTTTCAACGGTGGCAGATAATGCAAATCACTGAGCTGGGCATAAGAAAATTGCGAAAGGGACGTTAAAAGCAATAGAGTGAACCACCTTTTAATCGATCTCATTGTTATTCAACGTTTTATAAATACAACCATGAACCGCTGGTTAATTGAATCAACGCGTTTCATAAATACAAGTCAAACCTCTCTAAATAACTCGATTTTGATGCCTTTATTGTGTAGCTGATATCCCCAGCCAATCTACAAATAGCCAGATTCTGGTTCGTTAAATGAAATTGTACTGATTAGAGCTATGGCTTCATTAAAATCCCTCTCAGCAACCATTACTTTAACTGCTCCGGCACCACCGGGTGAAGCCACCCAGGGGGCCAGCATGCCCAGCATTTCATCCCTGAAATCTGCTTCAATTCCTTTGGAATAAAGCAAATGCTGTACCATACCGGCTTCAATAATATTTCCGGCAAAGACTTCCCTGGTTTTATATTCGGCTTGCTCCATACATTAAGTTTAACTGATGATGCTGATCCTTCTGATTAAATAGGTAATGAGCAATCCTGCCATGGCAATGAGTGCAAATGAAATTCTAAGTCCGGTGAGTTCTGCTATATACCCAATCATAGGCGGACCCATCAGAAATCCAAAATAACCTGTACCTGCCACCGTAGCAATGGCAATGCTGCTTGGAATCATTTTTAAGCGTCCTGCAGTACTGTACAACAATGGTATAATACTGCTGACGCCGAAGCCGATGATCATACAACCAATTGTAGAATAAACAAGATGAGGGATAGTAACGAGTAGCATCAGCCCGGAAAAAATCATCAAACCACTATACATAACCATATTTTTCCGGCCAAACCGTTCCGCAAGCCGGTCGCCCAGAAACCTTCCTGTTGCCATGGTAATCATAAATGCCGCATAGCCAAGGGATACAAATCTTTCCTCAGTCTGGATGATCTCCTTGAAATAAACCCCGCTCCAGTCGAACATGCAGCCTTCCACACTCATACAACAGAAACAGATGATGCCGAGCTGCAGCAGAATCCCTTTGGGCATCCTGAATTTAAGTTTCGGTGGTGTGGTGGTGGTGACAGCCTTCGGCAACAGAAAACCCTGGGAAAATAAATTGACCAACACAATGAGTCCGGCAATGGATGGCAGGTGAACAGATGGACTCCATCCATTTTTCATCATCAACAATCCTATTGCGGCCCCGCTGAAGCCGCCCACACTCCAGATGCCGTGAAATGATGAAAAAATAGGTCGGGCATAGATTTTTTCAAGTTGTACACCCTGGGTGTTGACAGATATATTACAGAGATTGCCGCACATACCGAAAAAATAAAGACATCCAGCCAGCTGCCATGAAGCAGTAACCTGTCCAATCAATGAGAGCATCAGCACGTATCCCATGATGGCTATTCTTAAAATACTTTTACTGCCAAACCGTGCTGCAATCCGGCCACTGAATGGCATCATGGTCATTTGTCCGAGCGGCAACATCAGCAGGATTGTCCCCAGGGCACCTTCTGATAAAGTAAGGGCAGCCTTGATATCGGGTATCCTGCTGGCCCAGCTGCCAAAGCACAATCCCATCGCAAAAAAATACAATCCCAGCGCAATTCTGGCTTTCCCTCTCGGTTGTTCGGTCATCCTGTAGTATTCTGAACTACAAAGGTCTGTATTTCAAACTTCTCATTTCTACTTTCATACCTGTATTATGGCACTGTATGGCAAATTTTCCGGATTTGTATTCATCGTCATGGTGACTCATCACGAGTTCGTTGTTGACCCATATCTGGATATGGCCGCCCACGGCCTTTACTTTCAACTGCAACCACTCTCCATCCTTAGAAAGCAAGGCAGTTGCTTTTCCAGTTGGTTTCCCGGGCTTCCAAAGCCAGCCTGTATGGGCATCCTGAATATGACAAATCTGTGCCTCATATCCCCTTGGAAACCCATCCGGATTGTCCTGTGGCCAGTCACATCGGAAATAAAGTCCGCTGTTCGCCCCGCCTCCCTGATCAGTAATCCTGAATTCACCTGCTATCTCCAGATCTTTCAAAACTGGTGTGGCATACAGATGTCCCCTGCCTCCCTCTCCAACAAGTATACCATCTCTCACTTCCCAGGTGGCATTCCCTTTGGCTGTCCATCCCTGCAAATCCTGTTCATTGAATAATTTATACCACTTGCCTTGTCCATGACTGTCGGTTCCATTCATCAAAAAGAAAAGCAGCATAAAGCCAATCGATAAATCTTTTAACCGGAAAAGAGTTGACCTTTTCATAACCAAAATGTTGATTTTTTGAATATATTAGATGAATATAACAATTTCTAACCACATTTCAGATGAAGCCGATTGTTCAGATTTCCCTTGACCTGACCAGTATTGATGAAGCGCTGGAGACAGCTGCCATGGCCCTCCGAGCGGGAGTAGACTGGCTGGAAGCGGGAACACCGCTTATCCTGGCGGAAGGTTTGCATGGCGTTCGCAAACTGCGTGAAGCATTTCCCGGAATTCCCATTGTAGCAGACCTTAAAACAATGGATGGGGGATACCTGGAAGCTGAAATGATGGCGAAAGCCGGAGCAACCCACGTGGTTGTCATGGCTCGTGCTCATGCTGAAACCATCAAATGTGTGGTAAAGGCAGGAAAGGATTTTGGTGTTGAAGTGATGGGGGATAACATGATCTGTGAAGACATGGTTGCAGGTGCAAGATGGCTGGAAGACCTCGGATGTGATTACGTAATTCACCACATCGGTTACGATGAACGTAGGGGTATTGCTGCCATGGGGCACCGCATGCCCAGCCCCATGGACCAGTTAAGGGAAGTTGTTCAGGCTGTAAAGATTCCTGTTCAGGCAGTTGGTGGATTATCTCTGGAGCAAGCCATAGCCTGTCCTGCATACGGTGCTCCCTTGGTAGTTCTCGGCGCGCCGCTGACCATCGATGCTGACGCTTTCCGCACTGCAGATGGTAACCTGGAAGCCTCTCTTCGGCTGATTTGTGAAAAAATACATGCTTACGGTGATATCTGATTTGTTTTCT
>CANHUF010000295.1 GCA_947463715.1 Sphingobacteriales bacterium | reverse complement strand
TCTCCCCAAGCCCCCCACTGAACTCTGGGTTGATGCACTGAAACCCAAACAACTCGCCGATGTCATCGGTCACACCAAGGAGATTGCCACGTTGACCGAGTGGCTCACTGGAACGCCTAGTGCAACAACACCTCGTGCCGTTCTCATAACGGGACCACCTGGAATCGGAAAGACCACCACGGCCCACCTGGTTGCCAAAGAATGTGGATACGAGGTGACGGAGTTCAATGCATCTGATGAACGTGGAGCGGGGGCAGTGCGTGAAATCCTGGCCCGATACGGAGGTGGAGCGGCGGGTGCCAAACATCTGCTGATAATGGACGAGGTGGACGGCATGAGTTCCGGTGACCGCGGAGGTGCTGCCGAGATTGCCGCCACCATTCGTGCCGGTCGCATCCGCATTCCCATCATCTGCATCGCGAATGACAGACAATCCCCCAAGGTCAAACCCATTGCGAACGTGGCCCTAGATGTCCGTTTCTCACGCCCCACGAAAACCACAATTGCCAAACAACTCCTGAAACGATGCCCGCAGCCCCTCGCGATGGATATCGCAGCCCTTGAGACTCTTGTTGAGCAGAATGGGAATGATATTCGAAGTGTGCTGAATGCCCTACAGTTTGCCACGGGTGCCACCACAACCACCACCAAGGATGCCATCCTGCGCATGGACCCCTTCTCCGCCACGGGACGCATCTTCAGTGCCGACGCAACGCTAGACACTGCCACGGAAGCCGCCTGGGTGGATCATGCCCTCGTGCCCCTCATGATTGCCGAGGGATATCTCGGCGCTGCAGACAAATCACGGACACATCGAAGCGCGACCGACAAACTCGCAGCAGCGGGGAGAGCAGCGGATTGTTTATCATCCTGGGATCTCCTGGACCGCCGTATTCATCGCCAGCAGGAATGGGGACTCCTGCCACACGCTGTGAATGCCGCCGTCTCTGCGGCGCTCATCGTGGACGGTCCTGCACCATTTCAGATATTCCCCACATGGCTCGGTAAGAATTCCAAGACTGCCAAACATCGCCGTCTCGTCGCCGATATGGCGCGTCGATGCCCAACGGCAAAGGATGCCGATGTCCGAGACGCACTGCGTACATTATTGTATAGTTCTGAACTGTCACACATGGGTGTTATGGATACCCTGGATGCCCTACATCTGACACGTGATGACATGTTTGATACGTTGGGTGAAATGGTATTGAAAGGCTTCGAGGAAACCGTTGCAATGCCAACAAAGAAGAAGTCCGCCATTACACGTGAGTGGAAGAAGCGACATCCAGTGGTTGGTAGTGCCGCTTCAAAGGCAGCGGAGGAGGCGGATGTTGGGGATACCGATGATGATTAGGGGTCTTTACATTCTGGGGAACCCGACCATAGAGGCACCGAGACCGAAGCCGGCACCCTGTCTAGACGTGAGACCAATGCTGGGGGAGAAGAGGTCGAGGACGGCGAAGGTCATGGCGGCGAAGACCGAGACCGTGAGGATCTCCTCAACCGTGGGGACCTTGCGGGGAATGAGCACCATGGCAACAGCGACGGCGAGACCCTCGAGGAAGTATTTAATCGCACGCGTCAGAAGTTCAGTAGCCGAGAAACCGTCCATTTGTATATTGAGGGAGGGGAAAAAACGCGGGGAATGTTCGGGAGTTCCAAACATCATCGCGTTGTCATCCTCTCCCAATTCACCCCGTGCGTTTAAAGTGATGAGCCGGAATATCAAACATTGATAAATGGCGGCCGATAACAGTGAACAGAAGGAGGTGTATCTCGAGGCGGACAAGGAAATTCCGGGACAGCATTACGTGGCCCTGAGTTTTATCAGTCCCGAGAAGGTCCTGGCAAACAAGGACATCTACTACTTCTCTGAGTTCCTGAAGGACTATGAGGTACAGTACAAGATTAAGGCGACAGAGGGTTTCGTCATGGAGCAGGTGAACAAACTCCAGGATGTCGCTGCATCGCTGCAGGATGTTCTGGACAACATTCGCTCAAAGGATACTGTGACGAAGGAGGAACTCGAGAAGGCCTTTGAGTCTGTGCGTGACACGCGCGCCGCGCTCTCACGCAACGTGACGGGCGACCTCGAGACCTTTGTGAAGACGAATGTGGCGGATATCAAGGAGACATCGATTAAGGAGGCATTCGATACGTTTGTCTTTAAGAACCGCAAGCGCCTGGAGGACGACTTCTTTTCGCAGAACAATTTCCGTACCACGGTGCGCGGTCTGAAGGTGCGCGGTGTGTATGATACTTATAACGAGGCAGCGGCACGTGCGAAGACCCTACAGAAGTTGGACCCTGCATTCAACGTGTATGTGGGCCAGGTGGGTTTCTGGCTGCCTTGGGATCCTGAGCCCGCGGAGGTGGCGGACCAGGAGTACGCGGACGATCAACTCAACCAACTCATGAAGAAGTACAAGGAGAACGAGTCGCGCCGCGACGAGTTCTACGAGGAGATGAAGCGTGAGCGTACCAAGAAGACCTCGAATGGTGTAGGAGCATCGATTGGTGCCGCCCAGGAGACGCCGACGGGCATGTTTGACGGTGAGGATCTCGCGATTCGTCGCAAGCGTGAACTGGAGGAGGCGCGCAGCATTGCGGATGCCATCACGAAGAAGGATTAATCCGTAATCTAAACACGTACTGCAGATAATATTTCATACAATGGAATTATATCTAGCACCAACTAGCCCCGAAGCCACCGTCGCCTATGAGGCAATTGCAGCGGCATATCTGGGGCGTCCATACACGGAACGTGATGCCGGTCTGGATGTCGTGGCATCCACGGCCCTTACGGGGGCACAAGGCGACACTGCGCGCATCGACCTCGGTACTCGTGCCGCTGTTTGGGATTCCCAAAAACGCCACTTTCGTGCCTTCACACTGATGCCACGTTCCTCCATTTCTAAGACGCCTCTGCGCATGGCAAACAGCGTGGGTCTGATTGATGCGGGATATCGCGGACCGCTGATGGGTGCCGTGGATTTCCGTGCAGACCATACAGTCGTTGTGGGTGAACGTTATTTCCAGGTGGTCGCGGCGGACCTGCTTCCATTCGCAGCGGTCCACGTGGTGTCTGAGATTCCAGGTGGCCCCACAATTCGTGGCGAGGGTGGGTTTGGGTCAACGGGTGTTGTGGTTGGTGCTGTTGGTGCTGTTGGTGCTGTTGGTGCCGCTGGTGCTGCAGGCGGTGCGGATCCCAATGTAACGTACTTTGGTTAAAGCACGAATTCCTCAAACAACAGTAATATGAATGATGATATAGACTTTGATGAAGCATCGTGTGCTTGGAGGCAAAACAAGGTGTCATTGGATAATGGTTGTTTTGCATATCGTTGTAATTACATACATAGTAATGGAAAACAATGCACATCCATCGTATCCGCTCAGAAAGTTAAACAACGGTATCTAATTCGTGAGGACTGGGTTACTAAAAAAAATAAAAGTTCCTATGATTTCTGTGTAAGGCATCTAGTTCGCGGTCCCAAACAGTATCAAACATAACCTTCCCTCCCTCACTTCCTCCTCCTCCTCCTCCGTCCTAATGCGAGGCGTTGTGAAAAATTGAAAGGAGGCAAGGGGGATGTTTGACATGTCGTCCCTCCCTACAACCAACATTCCAAACATGTCCTCCTCCATCCTTCCTTCCAAGTCTTTCTGCCGTCGTCATGATGAGACGCTTCCCATTCGCCATACACCTTCCGCCGATGGAACTTGGTCCTTATATGCACCGGAATGCACCTGCTCACGACCTGTCTCCCCTCCCTCGCATCAACTCGTTGCGTTAACACATGCAGCGGATACCTTCTTCAACCGTTACTATACTATGTTTCCTCCGTGTTATACAGGGGTGAAACATATTCCTGAGGATATGATTGCCGGTTATGATAGCCTCTACCGCCAACTGCTTGATGCAAATACGGACGTAAATGCCGAGAGTGACATCCAGTTCCTGACATACTGGTGGAATGAGGAGAGCATGTATGGAGTCTATGACTGGACAAAGAGTCCGAGTGATCCCACGTGTCCATACAAGTCCGTGTGCCCTCTTGATGCC
>CANHUF010000294.1 GCA_947463715.1 Sphingobacteriales bacterium | reverse complement strand
ATTCCTGGCTGATAAAGAGCAGAATCACGCCAATCCTGCAGCCGTTCTGGCCAAGCTGAAGAATAACAGGGCCTATATCGCCCTATGGCAAGCTGCTTATGGCACATCTGACATCAACATCAGCACGCCAGCTTCTATTCAAGACAGCTACGACAAGCTGGGTTATGCCATCGCTGAATACGAAGCTTCTGCTGAAGTGAATCAGTTCACATCCAAGTGGGATGCTTACAAAGCAGGAAGGATCACACTCACTGCACAAGAACTCGAAGGACAGCGTTTGTTCCTCAATGAAGGTGGATGCCGCGCCTGCCACAACTCAACCGGTGGTAACAAGAACAGACCCTTCCAGGCTGGTGAACTCTTCACAGACTTCGCATACCATAACCTCGGTCTCCCTGTAAATCCTGACAATCCTGGTGGCAATGCCGCTCCTGATCCAGGTCTCGGTGGATTCCTCGCTACAGCAGCCAACCCTCAGTGGAGAGCTATGGCAGCACAGGAGATGGGTAAATTCAAAACACCTACCCTCCGCAACGTAGGCAAGGCACAACGTTTCATGCACAACGGCGCCTTCCGCACCCTGGAGGAAGTAGTACACTTCTACAATACCCGTGACGTGTTTGGTGCAGGTTTTAACGGAAGAGCATGGGGACTGCCTGAATACTTCCCAACTATGGACAGAGAGCACCTTGGTGGACTCGGACTCACTGCCCCACAAGAAGCAGCCATTGTAGCCTTCATGAAAACGCTTGACGACGGTTACACTACCCCGGTACAATAAGCCTATCAGAACAAAGCAATATACAGCTTAAGCCCTGCAGCAATGCAGGGCTTTTTTTGTGAGTTACATTGAAAAAATATTTTAAAATTTATAAGAGAAATAGAGTTATTGATATTTTTTATAATGGTTATAAAAATTTGTAATAGAAAAAAACTCTGTATAAGTTTGTGGTACTAATAACATCTTCGCTTCTTATCCAATTCTTGTTGATTTTCCGTACCAATTCCTTAGAAAGACTGTAGTAATCAAATTTTCTGACATCAAAATTTTTTTATGTTACACAGTCGCAAGCTGCAAGGATTCGCAGCATTATTTTTTTCCGTTATCCTGCTTGACTCTTGTCAAAAGGACATTGCTGATCAAACCCAAGAAATTGAATCAGCCCGTGCTCGCACTAAAACCAGTCTGACTGCCGTTCAGCAGTTGGGTAAGCAGATTTTCTTTGATGCCCGTTTGTCTGAGCCGGTTGGTGTTCAAGCCTGTGCTTCCTGCCATGCTCCGCAGGTAGGTTTTTCCGGATTCAGTGATATTCCAGTTGGTGGCGCTGCTGCCGCTCAGGGTTTCAAACGTGGTTTCGTAGCTGGAATTGGAGAGGGTGCTCCAGCCGGTGCTTTCGGCCGCAGGAAGCCACCAAGTGCTGCCTACGCCACTTTTTCTCCTAATTTATCATATGTAGCAGCTGACCTCCAGTTCGCAGGTGGACTATTCTGGGACGGCCGTGCCACAGGTGCAAGAATGGGAATGCCTGCTGCTGAACAGGCACAGGGACCATTTCTGGCTGATAAAGAGCAGAATCATCCAAACCCTGAAGCTGTGTTGGCAAAACTTAGGAACAACAGGGCCTACATCGCTCTTTGGCAGGCTGCCTATGGCACACCTGATATCAATATTAGCACTGCAGCTTCTATTCAAGATAGTTACGACAAGCTGGGTTATGCCATCGCTGAATACGAAGGTTCTGCTGAAGTAAACCAGTTCAGCTCCAAATGGGACGCTTACAAGGCTGGAAGAGTGACACTCACTGCTCAAGAACTGGAAGGACAGCGTCTTTTCCTAAATGAAGGAGGATGCCGTGCCTGTCACAATTCAACCGGTGGTAACAAGAACAGGCCCTTCCAGGCTGGTGAACTCTTCACTGATTTCACGTACCACAACATTGGATTGCCTTTCAACGTCAACAATCCTGGTGGTAATGCCGCTCCTGATCCGGGTCTGGGTGGATTCCTGGCCACAGCAGCCAACCCTCAGTGGAGAACTATGGCCGCTCAGGAGATGGGTAAATTCAAAACACCAACTCTCCGAAACGTAGGCAAGGCACAGCGCTTCATGCACAATGGTGCCCTCCGCACGCTTGAAGAAGTAGTACACTTCTACAATACCCGCGACGTGTTTGGTGCAGGTATAAACGGAACACCCTGGGGTACACCTGAATATATACCCACTATGGACAGGCAGCACGTAGGCTCATTAGGTCTTACCGCGCCTCAGGAAGCAGCTATTGTTGCCTTTTTGAGAACACTTGATGATGGGTATACCGGAGTAACACAATAGTCTTTTCAGAAAAGTGATATACAGTTAAGCCCTGCCGAAATGCAGGGCTTTTTTGTGGTTTCAGGTTCAGGCCAATTAATCTTCTGTCTATATTTGCTATTTAATTATAAATAGAATTTATAATTGTTATAAATATTTGCTATATTGATATAGACTATATAAATTTGTTTGTCTGATAACTTTTTCACTCCTATCCAAATCCTGCTGATTTACCGTACCAATTCCTTCGAAAGACTGTTGTAAACATTTTTCTGACATCAAATTTTTTTTATGTTACACAGTCGCAAGCTGCAAGGATTCGCAGCATTATTTTTTTCTGTCATCTTATTGGACTCCTGTCAAAAAGACATTGCTGATCAAACACTTGAAATTGAATCAGCCCGTGCCCGAACCAAAACCCAATTAACTGCAGTTCAGCAGTTGGGTAAGCAGATTTTCTTTGATGCCCGACTGTCTGAGCCGGTTGGT
Source organism: Sphingobacteriales bacterium (assembly GCA_947463715.1). Taxonomy (GTDB): domain Bacteria; phylum Bacteroidota; class Bacteroidia; order Chitinophagales; family Chitinophagaceae; genus Pollutibacter. The sequence goes on along the minus strand of CANHUF010000294.1, from coordinate 1,277 downwards.
GTTCAAGCCTGTGCTTCCTGCCATGCTCCACAGGTAGGTTTCTCCGGTTTTGGAGATATTCCAACTGGAGGTGCTGCAGCTGCCCAGGGTTTCAAACGTGGATTCGTTGCCGGTATCGGTGAAGGTGCAATAGTTGGTGCTTTTGGCAACAGAAAGCCACCCACCGCAGCGTATTCAAATCTGGTTCCTGTTATGACTTTTGATCCGGTAGACAATGCTTTCATTGGTGGTTTATTTTGGGATGGACGCGCTACGGGAGCCCGTTTGGGCAGTACTGCTGCAGAACAGGCGTTAGGTCCGTTCTTGGCCGACAAAGAACAAAATCATCCTGGTCCTGCTGCGGTTTTAGCCAAATTAAAAAATAACAGGGCTTACATCGCATTGTGGCAGGCAGCATATGGAACTACAAATATTGATATAAGCAGCGATTTGGCCATTTCCCAGAACTATGACAGAGTTGGATTGGCAATTGCTGAATATGAAGCATCAAAGGAAGTTAGTCCATTCAGTGCTAAAATTGACGCTGTATTAGCGGGAAGAGCATCACTTACCGCTGATGAAAATGCAGGAATGCAGTTGTTCCTCGGTGCTGCAGATTGTGGTGGTTGCCATACCCAGAGCGGTGGAAAAATAAAAAGAATTGTTGTTGGTGAAGCCTTTACCGGACACGACTATGATAATATCGGTCTTCCGAAAAATCCGGATAATCCAGGAAGTAATGTTGCTCCGGATCTTGGATTGGGTGGTTTCCTTGCCACTTCAAATAATCCAGCATGGAGGGTACAAGCAGCCGCAAACAATGGTAAATTCAGAACACCGACGTTGAGAAATGTTGGCAAAGCGCAACGCTTTATGCACAATGGCGTATTGAGAAGTCTTGAAGAAGTGGTACATTTTTACAATACAAGGGATGTACCTGGTGCAGGTTTCAATGGCAGACCCTGGGGTACTCCAGATTACCCAGCAACAATGAATGTTGATGGTGCAGTTGGCAATCTGGGACTTAGCCTGGCACAGGAAGCTCAAATTGTAGCTTTCCTCAGAACGCTTGACGACGGGTACACTGGCGTCACACAGTAAGCCCTATCAGATAAATGGAGATACAGCATAAGGGTCGCATGTCTATGCGGCCCTTTTTTGATTAAAAGGTTGCCTCGTCCTAAAATAAGTTGACAAAAAAGTTGACTTATTATGAGTAACAAGCATTTAAAGAGGACACAGCGGGACTACAGTTTGGCCTTTAAGTTACAGGTAGTTAATGATGTGGAAAAAGGGCT
>CANHUF010000293.1 GCA_947463715.1 Sphingobacteriales bacterium | reverse complement strand
TGGATGTGACCTTTTTTTTAACCCCAAAGATTTAATGGATGAAATAGATAGAAATCTTAACTTAAATGGCGGGATTTTAATCGAAACATTTTACTCAAATCAAATATATATAAATTCAACGCCATTCGTATATTTAAATCATAAAACTCTTGAACTTTTTTTTAATAAAAATTCAGGATATAATATCTTACAAAATATAACTAGGAATAATGTAATAGGAAGAATATCAAAATATTCGTCATCTCAACATATTGATAAGCCTATCAATTTTGCACTTGATACTTGTTTTTATGCTAAAAAATATCCCTATGAAAATGATGAAACTAATTCATTTTTTGAACTTAAGAAACACGAAGTAAATCAAGATATCAAACCTTCCTTAATAGATAAAAAATTAAACATATTAATAGGGTGTTTGTTTTTTACGAATAGAACTGGTTCTGAACTCTATGTTTATGAACTTGCAAAAAAACTTGTAGATATAGGTCATTCTGTAAGTATTTGTTCAGAAATTGGCGAGCCACTTGCGAGTCTTGCGAGAAAGAAAGGGATAAAACTATTTCCTCTCAATAGTCCTCCAGGATATAAACTAGGGAATAATGAATGGAAAATTGAATCTGAAAATGGACTAATAGAATCACAATCGAATACTTTTTACAAAATAGAAGATACACACTTTGATATTTTACATTTAAATCACAAACCAATTACAGAACATTTAATGAGACTTTATCCTGAGACTCCAATTATCAGCACTATACATTCAGAAGTAATTGATTTAGAGAATCCAGTACTTTCAAGTAGAATTAAAAAATACATTGCTATCCGCCCAGAAATTGAAACTCATCTTATAAAAAATTTTAACATACCGAAAGAGCAAATTGAAGTGATCTACAACCCAATTGATGAAAAGAAATTCACCAAATCAACAAATAATAAACAAAAAAATGAAAAAAGCAGAATTTTATTTGTAGGAACAATTGATTACTTAAGAAAAGAAACAATAATAGACCTAATTCGAACTACAAAAAATCTAAACCAAGAACTATGGATAGTTGGAAAAAAAAATGAAGAATATTTAGATTCTTTAATTATAAATGAAAAACATGTCAAATACTTTCCTCCCTCATCGGAAATTGAAAAATACATTCATCAATGTGATGAAACTGCGGGGATTTTATTAGGCAGAACTACGATCGAAGGGTGGATGTGTGGAAAAAAAGGGTGGATTTACAACGTAGACTCAACTGGAAAAATTTTGAACAAAAAACTACACGATATTCCAAATGACATACATAAATTCAATAGCACAATTGTTGTTTCTCGTATTCAAAAATTATACTATGACATCCTTAATTATAATTAACATACAACCGATGTCATTAAACATTAAATTTAAAAAATGAAACTATTAATAAAATTTCCTACGAGAAATAGACCTGAAAAATTTATAAATTCTTTAAATAAATACATAGATTTTTTAGAGGATAAATCGACTCAAATAGTTGTAAGTTGCGATGTAGATGATTTAACTATGCAAACACAACATGTTAGAAATCAAATGGCTGAACACGAAAACGTGGAAGTTGTTTACAGTAACAATAAAAGTAAAATTGAAGCAGTTAATTCAAATTTAGACTTATATGACTTCGATATTCTTTTACTTGCCTCTGATGATATGATTCCTGAAACAAAAGGATTTGATCAAATAATCATCGAAAAAATGAAAATACATTATCCTGATACTGATGGTGTATTGTGGTTTAATGATGGTTATCAAGGAGACAAACTAAATACACTATGTATATTAGGAAAAAAATATTTCGATCGATTTAACTATATATATAATCCAAATTATTTATCTGTTTGGTGTGATAATGAATTTATGGAGGTCGCAAATATCTTAAAAAAACAAACCTACTTCAACGAAGTCATTATACGTCACGAACACCCAGACTGGGGATTTGGAAATCAAGACGAAATTCACATGTTAAATAGTAAAAATGAAGTACATGATAGGTTACTTTTTTACAAAAGAAAGGAAGTTAACTTTGAACTTAGTTAAGTTTATTTCTTCGAATGACAAAATAATGTAATACTAATCTGGAATATGATGAAAAAAATACTAATTAGTATATGTCAAAAGGTAATTTAGGAACTCTCTAATAAAGAAAAAATTGAAAAAAACATTCCCATTTAGAAGATTCATACTATTTAGTAGACGATGTTCATCCTCAAAAAGTGATGGGGCACATGCATTGGTTTGACAACCTTGTCAACAAATTCAATCATCCCGGAATAGAAATACTTGAAATTGGCAGCAGAGAAGTGATAGGAAATTCCAATGCTAAAAAAGTTTTAATAAAGCAAATTATACTGGGCTTGATTACCATCCTTGAAATGATGTTGACGTAGTGGGTGACGTTCATAAATTGAGCAACTTTTTTTGATAAAAAATTTGACTTAATTTATTCCTCCTCTTGTTTTGAACATTTTGCTATGCCTTGGGTAGCTGCTACAGAAATTAATAAAATCCTTGAAATCGGCGGACATATTTTTATCGAAACACAATTTTCATTTAGATCTCATAAGCGACTATGGAACTTTTTTCAATTCAGTGATCTAGGTTTAGAGCTTTTATTCTCAGAATACATGGGATTTAAATACATTGAAAAAGGAATGTCTAATCCAATTGTTGGAAGATTTTCAATTTATGCAGATAATTATCTACAATACATTCCAATCAAAGGACTATATTGTCATAGTGAATTTTTTGGTCAAAAAGTAAAAGAAAATAATACCTTTAAATGGGATACAAGTGATATTAACGATTTACTCAATAATAGCACCTACCCACTACACTGAAATGAAATAATACAACCAATCAAATTATTTTTAAATATATGGATTTATATGTCTTTCGGGAAAAATAAATCCAAACTTTTTCATTTTTGTTTTTAAATCTTGATCTAATTTATTCTTAAAAATCACAACAGAGCAAGTATTAAAGATTCCTTCTTGATCCATGCTCTTAATTTGATTTTTTATTTGCTGAAAAAGATCGCTCTCTGGATGAGCCTTCTCAAATTCAATCCCACTCTTATAGTAATCATTTAATCTAAAAAAAGCTATACCACCCAAATCTAATGCGTGCACAATTTTATTTAATTCTATTAACGATATACTGTATACATAGTTTCCAGATTCTTCAAAATAATCATGGATATTATAATAATACTCATCTTTCGGAATATAGGGAGAAATCTTCTTATTAATTAATTTTGAAACAATTAACTTAAGCGCGCACAATATATATTTTTTTTTGTTTAATGGTGGCTTTCTTGGCTCCTCCAAAGGCTCTATTAAAACAACTGCTTCTTTAGCAACCCTTAACATTTCATATAACCCAATAATTGGTCTTGGTAAATGATGAAATGACTCATTACAAAAAACTACATCAAAGGATTCATCGTTAAAAGATAAATCTTCAATGTTTTGAATAGAATAATCTAATATCCTTCCATCTTCTTTTGATTTTTCAAGCATACTACTAGACAAATCAGATGGCAAAGCGTTAATATTAAATTTATTTTTAAGTTTAATTGAATCTAAACCATATCGACCATCTCCAACAGTTAACCATTTTTTATCTTTAAAAAATTCAGCTATGGGTGTGATTGAAGTATAAAATCTATCATGTCTCCAAAAATCAACTGTAGTTTCATCAAACCAAGATTCATGTATATGTTTTCTATTAACATTATAAATGTCATTGTACATGTGATCAAATTGAAGGTCGGTAAATTTTTTAATTGAATTATTCATAATTAAGTTTCTTTAATCAAAAATTTGTTTTGTAAATTTAGATTTTTATTAAAACATAGCATCGATTTTCAGTAATTTTATAATATATTTAATACTTGTCGTAATTTTAATTTATGAAAATAATTTTAGAAGAACATATAAATAAAAGAAATCTTCCAAAAAACCTAAGAGAAAAAGACATACATTTATTCGAAAAGGAATTCGAAAAAAAAATCAAAGCAACTCATATTATAAAGACAAAAAACGCATTTGTTTTCAAAGATT
>CANHUF010000292.1 GCA_947463715.1 Sphingobacteriales bacterium | reverse complement strand
CTTCAACTCTCAACTTTTCCCTCTCAACTCATCTCTCTCAACTTATCTCTCTCAACTTATCTCTCTCAACTCTCAACTTATCCCTCTCAACTCATCTCTCCCAACTCACATCCTCCCCTTGAGGAATCCCAGATCATCCAGGATATCTTTGGTCAGTTTAATTCCGGTTTCTGAACCATTGATTGCTGATCCGGCATCAAATTGGAGAACAAAAGGATAGACGTGTCTGTTCTCCTCTATCCAACCCACCAGCCAAACGAGCTGTTTGCCCTTTACAGGAACTGAAGCGGTGTGGTATGCCAACTGATGCTGGGCATTGTTCTCAACAATCATCATCTTCTTCACACTTTCCTGCACACTTGCGCGAAACGGATGCTGCCTGAAATACAAACGTTTGACCAATCCAAGTTGTTCATCAGGTGAAATCTGTAAAGTATCATTCCAGAATGCATCCCTACCCGAAGCAATTTTTTTGTTGCCATATTTAACACTGTCTACCCAGAATTTCAGGGTGTCCCTTCCTATAAGTGTGGCCAATGCCTCAAAATGAGTAGCAGATTGTTTTACAAAAGCTGAATCTATCCTCAATGCCGTTCCCAAACTATCTGAAATGACTGAACCTTCGTCAGTAAGTTTTCCGGAATGTAAGGCGATGAGGGTGGTGAGGATATCAAAGGTTTGTCCGGGTGCCGCAGCAGACTTAAACCTTTCCAGGTCATAGATGGTGAACTCACCCCTGCTGTTATCAAACATGCCGAAAGTTCCGGTTACCTGATATTTTTCAAAAATCTTCCCAAGCTTATCATCGATGGTAACATTGTTCACTGTGCAGGATTGCAAGATCAGTGAAGAAACCAAGAAGCATAATGTGATTTGCCTGAACATGGTGATGAATTTATTAATCAAGGGTGAAATTAAATGTTCCGCGATGAATACTTTCAAAAAAATGGCGGGAGCAAGTAGTGCTATTCTCCTTTTTGTGATTTGACCCAGCGAAAGCCCACAAAACCCATGATAGCCAGCGGGGCAATCATCAGGTAAATAATCCCGCTATTCATCCCTTTTGCAGGCTTGTGTCCAAGCTGCTGGGCAGTCTTGGTACAAATAGAACATTGTGCTTCCACTTCCGTTACCAGGGCAAAGGAAAGCAGGAGCACAATGCTTATTAAAACTTTCTTCATATATTATGAAACAGCTTCTTGCTTCATTTGTTTGGCCAAACGGTTTCTTTCTGTTTCATCCAGGATCAATTTACGCATCCTGATGAAATTAGGAGTAACCTCAATGCACTCGTCGTGCTGGATATATTCCATACACTCTTCCAATGTCATGAGGCGCTTCGGTGCAATACTGGCAGCACCATCGGTACCACTCGCACGCATGTTGGTAAGCTTCTTGCCTTCATTTGGATTAACTACAAGGTCGCCTGGTTTGTTGTTCTCACCAATCACCATTCCCTTGTACACCTCTTCTCCCGGATCCACAAAGAAGAATCCGCGGTCCTGAAGTTTATCGAGCGAATAGGCTGTAGTACTTCCACCTTCTTTAGCTAAGAGTACACCATTGTTTCTTCCGGGGATTGGTCCTTTCCAGGGTTTATACTCATTGAAACGGTGTGCCATAACTGCCTCACCTGCTGTGTTGGTAAGCATATTGGTACGCAGGCCTATCAAACCACGACTCGGAATTTCAAATTCAATGTGCTGCATATCCCCCTTGGTTTCCATCACCGTCATTTCACCTTTTCTCCTGCTCACCAGGTCAATGGCCTTTGATGCATATTCTTCGGGCACATCTATTACCAGCACCTCATAGGGTTCACATCTCTTGCCATCAATTTCTTTCACCAAAACCTGAGGTTGTCCAATTGTGAGCTCATATCCTTCCCTGCGCATGGTTTCAATCAATACACCGAGGTGGAGAATACCCCTTCCGTAAACCAGGAAGCTATCTGCACTATCTGTTTCCTTAACCCTGAGGGCCAGGTTCTTTTCAGTTTCCTTCATCAGCCTGTCGCGCAGGTGGCGGCTTGTAACAAATTTACCATCACGACCAAAGAATGGAGAGTTGTTGATGCTGAACAACATGCTCATGGTTGGCTCATCCACATGGATAACCGGCAATGCTTCTGGATTTTCGAAATCTGCAATGGTATCGCCGATATTGAAATCTTCAATACCAACTACAGCACAAAGATCGCCGGCCATTACCTCTGTTACCTTACGCTTGCCCATTCCCTCAAACACATATAACTCCTTGATCCGCTGCTTTTTCATGCTGCCATCTGTCTGCATGAGCGTGATGGGCATATTTTCTTTCAAAGTACCACGCTGTACTTTTCCAATGGCAATCCTGCCGAGGAAAGATGAATAATCAAGCGAAGTAATCTGCATTTGTATCGTTCCGTCTTCAACTTTAGGCTCTGGCACATATTTCATGATACCATCCATCAGCGGAATGATGTCTGTTGTTGGAGTGAGGCTGTCGTTAAACCAGCCATTCTTTCCAGAACCGTAAAATGTTGGGAAATTCAATTGCTCTTCAGTGGCATCCAGGTTGAAGAAGAGTTCAAAAACAGCATCATGTACTTCATCAGGGCGACAATTAGGCTTGTCAACCTTGTTGATGACTACAATAGGATGCAGGTTGAGTGACAAAGCTTTCTGCAACACAAAACGGGTTTGTGGCATCGGACCTTCAAAGGCATCCACCAGCAATATAACACCATCAGCCATCTTCAATACCCTTTCTACCTCTCCGCCAAAGTCGGCGTGGCCAGGGGTATCTATCACATTGATTTTCACATCTTTATATGTAACCGAGGCGTTTTTACTGAAGATTGTGATGCCCCTTTCCCTTTCAAGATCGTTGCTGTCCATGATCAGGTCACCGGTATCCTGGTTGTCTCTGAACACCTTTGCAGTGTGTAAAATCTTATCTACCAGGGTGGTCTTTCCGTGGTCAACGTGGGCAATAATAGCTATGTTTCTAATATTCATAAACTGGTTTGGAGGCCGCAAGTTACGCTTTTTCCAGCGGGTGACAAGAGGAAATAGGGAAAATATCAATAGCTTAATAGTGGAATAGATAAAGAGTGGAATAGTAAATAGTGGAATAGTGTTACGATTGTAATCTTTCCGCAAAACTTTAATCCTGAAATTTTGTTTTTACATTGTATGTATTCATTTTCAAGATAAACCAACAACTATTTACTTTTCCACTAATAACTTTTCCACTATTCCACTAATAACTTTTCCACTAATCCCTAAACTCACCCAACTATGCCCAAAACCAAAATAGCCGGAATCGGCAAATACCTGCCGGAACGCATTGTAACCAATAACGATTTGTTGCAATACATGGAAACGAGTGATGCGTGGATACAGGAGCGGACAGGCATCAAAGAGCGTCGCTATGCACACCGCACGGAAGAAACCACCACCACCATGGCTGTTGAAGCAGCTAAAATCGCCATCGAAAGGGCAGGCATAACCCCTCAGGATATTGATTTCATCATCTTCGCCACCCTGAGTCCGGATTACTATTTTCCCGGCTGCGGTGTGCTGGTACAGCGTGCCATGAAAATGAAGGAAATCGGAGCCCTGGACATCAGAAACCAGTGCAGTGGCTTTGTTTATGCCCTGAGTGTGGGTGACCAATTCATCCGTTCTGGTATGTACAAGAATATCCTGGTTATTGGGAGTGAGAAGCAATCATTCGGACTGGATTTCACCACCCGGGGAAGGCATGTGAGTGTCATATTCGGGGATGGTGCAGGTGCAGCCGTGTTGCAACCTACGGAAAAAGCGGATCAGGGAGTATTGAGTACGCATTTGCACAGTGATGGTGAAAGCGCAGAAATCCTGGCCATGTACAACCCGGGTACGCATGCCAATCACTGGAAAGAAGAAAAATATGCGAGTTTTGATGAAGCTGAAATCGGACAAATGTTTTTCAGCCATGCTATGATTGACGACGGACAAATTTATCCGAACATGGACGGTCCAGCTGTTTTCAAGAAAGCAGTAGTCAAATTTCCAGAAGCCATCATGGAAGCCCTGCATGCCAATAACTATACACCGGCCGACCT
>CANHUF010000291.1 GCA_947463715.1 Sphingobacteriales bacterium | reverse complement strand
TATCAGTAAACTTTCGTCAGGCGGAAAACTCAATCCACTGCAGGCTAATATGGATATCAGGCATTATACCATTTCGCTGGATATTGATATTTTGAAAGAGTCAATCAAGGGATATACGGAAGTTGACGTTATACTTGCCAATGAAGCAGATACAGTTCTGTTGGATCTGATTAATTTTTATCAGGTTTCATCGATTACAGTAAATGGGAAAGATCATCAATTTTCCCATTCAGACAACAAGTTATATATTGTTTCAGAAAAGGGTTTTCAAAAGGGGAAAGTAACCGTACGAGTGAACTATAGTGGTCAACCACCAGTAGCAGTTAAACCGCCTTGGACGGGAGGATTTACCTGGACAAAAGACAGAAGCGGTAATCCATGGGTAGCTATCAATTGTCAGAAAGAGGGAGGACGTGTTTATTTTCCATGCAAAGATCACCCGAGTGATGAGCCCAATGAGGGCGTAGATATGTATATTAATGTACCGGATACATTGGTAGTGTCTGGACCCGGTTTGTTACAAAAGGTAACGAAACGGAAAAGGACTGCCACCTACCACTGGAAAACGCAATATACAATTAGTAATTACTGTATCTTATTCAATATTGGTAAGTATAGCGTTGTACAAAAAGACTTTACAACCATCAACAACAATGTTGTTCCAATTGTATTCTATGTATTAGAAGAGGATAAGATGCATGCTGATAAACTAATTGAGGTAAAGGCGAGAGATACCCGTATTCTCGAAAAATATTTTGGTGAATATCCTTGGTACAAAGAAAAAATCGGGATTTGTGCTGTGCCGAATTCAGGCATGGAGCACCAGACCAATATTACTTTTCAAAACAAATTTGAGTACACACGTATCGGAGATCAAGACTACTCTGCGAATCTTTTCCATGAATATGCACATGAATGGTGGGCGAACAAGGTAACCAACAAGGATTGGGCACACATGTGGATACAGGAAGGCATTGGAACCTATGCAGAAGCATTGGCTCATTATGAATTGGGCGGACAATCTGCATACGATAAAATTATCAGTGCACACCGCAGGTCCATCAGATACAAGAAGCCAATGGTGGGAGGTGAGGAATTATCCGAAGATGAAACTTATGCTTTTACTGATATTTATACAAAAGGTTCATTTTTTATGCACAGCCTCCGTTTTCTGATTGGTGATGATGTTTTTCTTCCTACGTTAAAAAAATTGGCTACAGATCCTGCATATACGTATGATAATTTTGTGACAACCAATGATGTTGAAGTATTATTTAGCAAAGCATCAGGAAAAGATTTAAAGCCGTTTTTCGATTTCTTCATGAAAACAACAGATGTGCTCGACTTTAGTGTCAAGGAAACAGGTTATCAGCAGTACACTATAAAATTCAATAACTTCTTCATGCCACTACCTATTCAAATCACAACATCAAATGGTATTGAAAAGCATGTGATTGGAAAAGATGGCCTTAAGATTCAAAGCAGCACGCCACCACAGATTGATGCCAACGGATATTATTTGAAAAAAATTACGATGTTACCATGAGGAATCTTCAAAACCTGCTATTGGTTGTATTATTGTTTAAATCAACAGTAACCTTTGCAGATAATTATCCCAGAAATTATGCAGTTGACTTATTGCATTACAAATTTGAATTAACCTTATCAGATAAATCGGATGAGATCATTGGACAAACCACCATTGATGTTTTGTTCAATACTGATAGCTCCAGACAGTTACGTTTTGATTTAGTCAATCGGTCTACTCAACTCCAGGGTAAAGGGATGCACATTGAGGCAGTCCTCTTTGAGAGTAAACCCATTTCCTTCCTGCATGATAACAATGCATTGGTGGTTAAATTATCCAAGCCTTTTGCCAAAAATAAGATTGCTTCTTTTGTTGTCAAGTATCGGGGGATACCTGCAGATGGACTGCGGATAGGCAATACAAAATTTGGGGATAGAAGCTTTTTTAATGAAAACTGGCCCAACCGAACCAGACACTGGTTGCCAACAGTTGATCATCCTTATGACAAAGCAACCAATGAGTTCATCGTTACAGCACCGGCTCATTATCAGGTTGTATCGAATGGTTTGTTGGTAGAAGAATCGATCATCAACTCAGAACAAAAAAGAACCCATTGGAAACAATCAGTTCCGATCTCTTCCTGGTTATATGTAATGGGTGTTGCAAAGTTTGCAATTCAATACGTTGATAACTTTGAAGGGAAGCAGATTCAAACATGGGTTTATCCTCAAGATAGGGATAATGGTTTCCATGATTTTGCCATACCAACCAAAGATGTTTTGGGATTTTATTCAACTTATGTTGGTCCCTTTGCGTATGAAAAGCTGGCCAATATTCAGTCTCCCAGTGTTGGTGGAGGAATGGAGACAGCTTCTGCGATTTTTTATGGAGAAAATCTTGTAAACGGAAAAAGAGACAATCGATTGCGCAATGTTGTTATCCACGAAATTGCGCATCAATGGTTTGGCAATGCGATTACGGAATCAACCTGGGATGATGCCTGGTTGAGTGAAGGGTTTGCAACCTATTTCACCCTATTATATCAGGAATATGCATATGGTGAGGATGAATATATCAACGAATTAAAAAAAGCCCGAACCCGCGTATTTAATTTTTACAGTAAGGATTCAACCTACAAAATTATTGACAACCGAACTGCGGAAGAACGTCAGGTTACCAATGACATGACCTATCAAAAAGGTGCCTGGATATTGCACATGCTGAGAGAGAAAATGGGACATGAAGCGTTTAAAAATGGTATTCAGTCATACTACAAAAAGTATTTTAATAAGAATACAACAACAGATGCCTTTTTTGAGGACATGCAAAAATTCACACCAACTCAACTCAGTTCATTTCGCAATCAATGGCTGCACAGACCAGAGGTATTAAATTTAAAGGTAACCTGGACTTATGATGCTGCTTCAAAACAACTGGAAATTAATATTGAGCAAATTCAGCGATCTGAATTTTATTTCGATGTTCCTGTGGAAATAGAAATTATTGAAAATGGAGCTAAGGGTAAGAAAATTATAAAGCTGGATGTCAATAGTAAACACAAATCATTTAAAATACCCCTGGAAAAAAAGCCAGTTGCTCTTTTGCCTGATCCCCGGACTGTACTTTTAGCCAAGTTTGATATCAGTGAGGGATAGATAGATTTAAATAAGTATAAAGAACAGACAAATGAAAAATAGTCTGTTCAATTAGTCTGACAATATCATCAATTGGATTGATTGTTATCATTCAGTTTTGCGGGTATATTGAATAGCTTCAATCCGTGTAAATCAATGAATAACATTTTTATATCAACAAAATTGTATTGTTATGGCAAATCAATTCAAGTTTAATCCAGGCTTTATTGTTCTTTTTTCTTTTTTCCTTTTGATTAGCTCAGTTGTTTTTTCGCAGACAGGTTCTTCAAACAAAAGAATCGTTAAAGACAGCAAACTGGCAAAGAGCGAGTTCATAGCTACGGATAAATTAATGACTACTCTTTTTGACAATGCCTATGCTTATGTCATATTTCCCAATGTAGGAAAAGGAGGATTGGGTGTTGGAGGCGCTTCGGGTAAAGGTGCTGTTTACCAAAGAGGTAAGTTAATTGGTACGGCTCAACTCACACAAATTACAATTGGATTTCAAGCAGGCGGACAGTCTTACAGAGAAGTCATCTTTTTTGAAAGTGAAAACGACCTTGATAGATTCAAGGAAAATAACATTGAATTGTCTGCACAGGCTTCTGCTGTTGCAGTAACAGAAGGAGCCGCAGGGAATGCAAAATACAAAGATGGTGTGATGATATTTTCACAAACCAAAGGTGGATTGATGTACGAGGCATCAATAGGTGGACAAACATTCAAATTCCGACCACTGTAGTAGTTCAGAATTTATGAACGCCTTCCTTGAATTATATTTAGTAAAACAGCAATGATGTACAAAATGTTTCTCATGGTTTGTTTTTTGAAATGAAATGATTGTTGTTAATTTAATTGTGTTGTTGTACAACCTATTACTTAACCGTGAAGATATATTTGCAAATTATTTCACGAATTGACTTTTATCAACC
>CANHUF010000290.1 GCA_947463715.1 Sphingobacteriales bacterium | reverse complement strand
TTCAGGTCTTCAAACTGTGCAATACTTTCATGTTTTCCAACGAAGTTGATGTATTCATAAATCTCATCAGAAAGGATAAGTACATTCGGATGCTTTCTGAAAACCTCAGCCAGTGCGGTTAGTTCCTCTTTTGAATAAACTGAACCACTGGGGTTACAGGGAGAGGAGAACATGAACAACCTTGTTTGTGGCGTAATGGCCGCTTCAAGCTGGGCTGGTGTGATTTTGTATTTATCGTCCAGAGAAGTTCTAACCAGAACAACCTTTCCTTCAGCCAGTTTTACAATTTCAGAGTATGTAACCCAGTATGGTGTAGGAATAACTACCTCATCACCTTTGTCAACCACAGCCATAATTACATTGGCCAGGCTTTGCTTGGCACCAGTTGAAACCAGGATGTTTTCAGCTTTGTATTCAAGTCCGTTATCCCTCCGCAACTTGGTACAAACTGCCTCACGGAGGTCTGGGTAACCGGCCACTGGAGTATAATGACTGTAATTATCGTCAACAGCCTTTTTGAGGGCATCTTTGATATGTACCGGCGTATCAAAATCAGGCTCTCCGAGAGAAAGATCAATTACATCGATTCCTTTAGCCCTTAGTTCACGGCCCAATTTGGCCATTTTGAGCGTTTCCGGCTCTGCGAAAAGGTCCAGGCGGGATGAAAGTTTCATTATTTCAAAATTTTGAGGGCAAAGGTAAAAAACGATAGCGATAATCCGTGGGATATTTTGTAGTCAATTCCCTATCTTTGCCCGCCCCGATTGTTCGGGTGATATTATATTAGCACAAATCAAATATTTATGCAACTGAAAGGTTTGGTTCGTTTTTTTGCGATAGCCCTGATTCTGATCTCGGTTTACCAGCTTCATTTCACGCTGGTGGTTCGCAACCATGAGGGTAAACAGGAAGAAAAAGCTGAGGCTTTTGTTAAAGCCAATTTCCCCAATGCAGACACGGAAACCCGTGATCTGGAGTTAAACAAGCGGTATCGCAGGTTGCTCGACAGCACCCGTGAAACCACTGTTACTTACGGCATTACCGGTGCCATCACATACCAAAAGGCAAAAGAACAGGAGTTAAACCTGGGTCTTGATTTGCAGGGTGGTATGAGTGTTACGCTGGAGGTTGAACTGGAGGGATTGCTGAAATCTCTTGCCAACAACCCCAAAGATCCTGCACTTAACAATGCCCTCAATGCTGCAATTGCTGAGAAGAAAAGCAGTGATGCAGATTTCATTACACTGTTTGCCAGTGCTTACAAGACACAAAACCCAAGTGGCAAATTGTCTACCATGTTTGCCGGAACCAGTGGCAGGACCATCAAAATGGAAGACAGTGACAACGAGGTTATCACTAAACTCCAGGCATATGCAGAAGGTGCCATCAGCAATACCTTCAATGTTTTACAAAAACGTATCGACCAGTTCGGTGTTGCTCAACCCAACATCCAGCTTGATAAAGTAAAAGGTATCATCACCGTTGAATTACCAGGTGTAAAAGACGATCCTGAGCGTGTAAGAAAGTATCTGCAAGCTACTGCTAACCTCCAGTTCTGGGAGGTTTACAACATTGGTGAACTGGACAAGTCATTTACTGACGCAGAAAAATCACTTCAGGCTTATTTTGCCGGTGCACCAGCCGCTGTGGATACAGTTGCTGCAGCACAAACTGCTGCACAAAGCACAGATACAACCAAATCAGCAACCATTGGTGAACTGGTTAAAGGAACGGGTGCTGTGAAGAAAGATACTGTTAAGGCAGCTACTAAATCCTTCTTCACTATTTTCCAGCCCATCCCACCCCAACAAGATGCACAGGGCAGAATGAGCTTTGCACCTAATCTGGGTTTCATTGCTGGTCGTGATACAGCTGTTTTCAATGAATACATGGCTATAGAAAGCGTAAGAGGTCAGTTCCCCGGCAATGTTCGTTTTGCATTCGGTATTCCCGAAGTGAACGAAAACGGTGTGAAAAGTGATATCGTTGCTGTATATGCACTGAAAACCCTTGAGGGTTCAGATAAAGCAAAGTTGGAAGGTGATGGTGTTCAGCAAGCGTCTCAGGATTATGACGACAGGGGAAGACCTGCTATCAAAATGCTGATGACCAAACAAGGTGAGCGCACTTGGGCTGAAATGACCAGCGCCAATGTAGGCAAACCTATTGCCATTGTTCTGGACAACATCGTTTATTCTGCTCCCAATGTAATCAACCCCATTACTGGTGGTAATTCTGAGATCAGCGGAAACTTTGATATAGAAGAAGCACAGGATCTTGCTAATATCCTGCAGTCTGGTAAACTTCCCGCCCCTGCAAAAATCGTTCAGGAGCAGGTTGTTGGTCCAACGCTCGGTGCATCTGCCATTGAAGGCGGTGCCATGGCCTTCGGTATTTCATTTGTGGTGATTTTCATCCTGATGATTGTTTACTACAACACCGGTGGATGGGTAGCCAACATTGCCCTTATCCTGAACCTGTTGTTTACTGTAGGTGTATTGAGTGCATTGGGCGCTACACTTACTGCTCCAGGTATTGCCGGTCTGGTACTGACAATCGGTATGGCTGTAGATACGAACGTTATCATTTTTGAACGCATCAAGGATGAACTGAACTTTGGCAAAAGTTACCAGATGGCCGTAGCTGAAGGTTATAAGCGGTCAATGGCTCCTGTTCTTGACGCCCACATTACTACGCTCCTTACAGCCTGTATCTTGTTCTATTTTGGTCTCGGTCCGGTACTCGGATTCGCCACCACTCAGATTCTGGGTATCCTCCTTTCGCTTTTCTGCGGAATCCTGATCTCCAGGTTGATTTCTGACTTCTGGACAAACAAACAAAGGCATTTTGAATATTTCACCAATGTGAGCCGCAATGTGTTCAAAAATGCAAACTACCAGTTCATCCAGTACAGGAAAGTTGCTTACATCATCTCTGTTGTTGTTCTGATCCTCGGTATCGGTGCTTTGTTCAACGGATTTGACCAGGGTGTAGAATACAAAGGCGGACGCAGCTATACCGTTCGTTTCGATAAGCCAACTGAAAATGAGAAAATCAGGGAATCACTGAAATCAGTTTTCGGAGAGCATCCGGTACTGAAAACAGTAGGTGATAACAAAACGCTGAATATCACAACTTCATACCTGATTGATGACGTGAGCAAGAATGCAGATTCTACCGTAGAAGCTGCACTCTATGCGGGACTTAAAGAAAGTCTGCCTGCAAACCTTTCCTATGCTGATTTCAAAAAGGATTACAAGCAAAGCTCTCAAACAGTTCAGCCTTCCATTTCAGATGACCTTAAGAAAGGCGCTGTTCAGGCTACAATCTTCTCACTGCTTGCTATCTTCCTTTATATCTTCCTGCGTTTCCGCGATTGGAGATATTCAATTGGAACTGTTATAGCCTTGTTACATGACGTTTTTGTAACACTTGCAGTATTCTCATTCCTCAGGGGTGTAGTTCCTTTCCCACTTGAAATCGATCAGCACTTCATCGCAGCCATTCTTACAGTTATTGGTTTCTCGATGAATGACACTGTAATTGTATTTGACAGGATCAGGGAATACGCTAAAAAGCTCAAAGGTGAGTCTAAAGACACCATCATCAACAGGGCTATCAATGATACACTGAGCAGAACAATCATGACTTCACTCACTGTATTCCTGACTATCCTCATCCTCTTCATTTTTGGTGGTGAGGTTACCAAAGGATTTGCTTTTGCCATGCTGATAGGTGTTATCACTGGTACATACTCCTCTATTTTTGTAGCGGCTCCGGTTCTGGTTGACATTGCCAAAAGCAAAGCACTCGGAGAAGCCGACTCAAAAAAGTCAAAAAAATAAGAAGCTGACTAACAATCAAGCTCTACAAGAAAGCCCCGAACATCAGTTCGGGGCTTTCTTTATTTAATAAGGAAAAAAATTAATGCATTGTGCTTTTAAAACGCGAGAAACTCCCCTCCTGGTCAGGAGGGGTGCCGAGACAAATGAACGAAGTGAATTTGTTGAGGCGGGGTGGTGGAATCAGATTTCAAAATCCACCACCCCGTCACCTGCCTTCGGCAGGCAAGCTCATGAGTCTGCACAGAATGTGCAGACTCATT
>CANHUF010000289.1 GCA_947463715.1 Sphingobacteriales bacterium | reverse complement strand
CTGGAATCTCTGGGTTTTACAAATGTTATTAATGTTTCTGGTGGTATGCTTGCTTGGCAGGATACATTTCCTGGATAAATATTTAGGAGATTTATTCAATTGTTGTTTGACCGAGGTCGATGAGCGCCCTGCGTAGCATCAGGTCAATTAATTCTTTACTGAATTTTTCTACTGAATCAGGATTTAGTGAAGCTGTTTGTATTGTCCATAGCAACATGCCTGAATGTGCATCAAATAAATTTCCTTCCATAAAATATTTCTTATCGGTAACGTAGTATCCCGGATCATACATGAAAGGGTACCAGTAAGAATAGAAACCTCTGAAATGCAGTCCATATCCTGGAAAAGGACCATAGTATGAACTACCTCCGGGGATATACCGTGTTTCACTTGTTTTGTCGATTAGGTTGATGGTGAAAATTAAGTCGCAGTTAAGTGATTTGATTTTATCCATCATCGCTTCAACAGTTGGTGGAACTTTATCCGCAATATTAGGAGTAAAGTAGTCCAGACTTTTTTCAGATGTATATCCCTGGGCCTTGGTTGTACTCGCCATATCATTTTCAAGGTGTTCTCTAACGTGTGGATTTTTTAAAAGTGCAGCCACGAAAATTCTTGAGATATTCAGCGGTTTTTCATAGCTTTTGTTTGTCCAACTGTAGGTTACTTTACTGGATGTTCCACAACCCATTAAACAGTAACCGAGTGATACAAAAAGCAGCAGATTGGTAGTCGTTTTTTTCATCATAAAAACTTTGGTGCAACTTAAAGTAAGAGAGTGGTCCAATGAGACCGCTCTTTATTTTAAATTGGACAAAGCTGATAAATGATAAAAAAGCTGTTACAGATTGATGGTGCAACCTGTCATTATATTTATGCCGGCCATCGGGAAATAAAAATTATTCCGGCTTACCTCACCACCAAATCGGTATGAATAAGTATAACCATTAGGCTCGTAAGCAGTATTCAGAAAATTGTTTATCTGAAAAAAAAGATCGATGGATTTTATTTGTTTCAGCTGAAAAGACTGTATCAGGTGTATATCATTTACCATAAATGCATCAAGTCTTCTGTCTGTTCTGGATGTGTTGTCAAGGAATTGTGAACCAACATATTTTGAAATAAGCTTTAGCTCACCATTTTTCCAGGGTAATATGGATAACGTTGCATTGTTTACAACAGAAGGGGAAAAGGCAATATTTGTATTGTTGAAAACAGTTGCAACCTGACCTCCTGCATCATAATCATCATAATAGTCAGTGAATGTTTTTATTTTATTCCTGCTCAATGCAAGGTTGTTACTGAATCTAAGCAATTGAGTAAGCTTGAAATTTGTTTCAATTTCAAAACCGGCCCTATAGCTGTTTACAATATTAGTTCTGGTGTAAGCACCCACATCATTAACTTTTCCGGTAAGCACCAGTTGGTTATTGTAAAACATCCCATATGCAGTGATGCTTAAATTTAATTTGCCAACATTAGTTTCAAATCCAGTTTCCAAATCATGTAAAGTTTCATGTTTCGGAGAGCTTTCCTCGCTTACCTCAAAGTCATCGCGATTGGGCTCTTTGCTAGCAATTGCATAAGAAATGTATGCGGAAAGGTTATCTTTTGTCAGTCTTGCACCCAGTTTTGGGTTAACAAAGAACCATTGCTTGTCAACCTGCAGCTTCGGGTTATCTCTGAAGCCATCAATCCTGTATGAAACTGACCTCAGTTGTACATCAGCAAACATATTGATTAGACCATCTTTTTTCAGCCATTTTCCGAATACATGATTTTCTTTTTTAACTGCATCATGATCATACCATTTCTGGTCTTTGGAAATGCTGTTTTCAGCCCAGATAATCTTTCCGAAATGCTGCCCCATATACTGATTGGTACCTCCACCTAAAATGATTTCATTTTTTGCATCAATGCGCTGAAACGAAAAGTTACTGCCATAGAAAATGTTGTCAAGCCAAAGCTGCCGTATCAGGTCCGTCTCAGTTAAATTCATGCCATTAACCTGGGGTGGGGTAATGCCATAATTTTCGTAGGATGCATCAGCCTTATATTGTTCATAATAACCCTGACCTTTTGTGGCAAAACCTGCCAGCGCAACATTCCATGTTGTGTTTATCTTTTTATTGTAAAATAACTGATAATGGGTTTGGGTGTAATTATCCGTTTCATTGTCATACGGACTATCTGCTTTTTCAGTTCCTGCACTGTTATAGGTTCTGTCTGATGTTAGTTTATCCTCCGGGATGCCATACCAGGCTTGGTATGTTTTTTCTTTGCCGGAAAATATATTCAGTCGGAGTGATGATTTCTCCTGTATGCTTGCTGCAGAGAAGTAATAGGATTTGAGATCACTTGTTGCCCTGTCTATATAACCATCACTGGCAAGAGAAGACAACCGCAGGTCTATGGTATATCGGTTGTTGATGAGTCCGGTACCTGCCTTTACTGTATGTTTCCTTGTATTGAAGGAGCCCAGGCTATTGCTGATTTGTCCGTATGCCTTTTCATTCAGCTCATTGGTGAGCAAATTGACTGTTGCGCCAAAGGCTCCGGTTCCGTTAGAGCTTGTTCCTACGCCGCGCTGCACCTGAATACTGTTTGTGGAGGAAAGAATATCAGGCAGATTTACGAGAAATACTCCCTGAGATTCTGCATCGTTGAAGGCGATACCATTTAAAGTGAAGTTTATCCTTGACGGATCAGTGCCCCTGATGCGAATGCCTGTATAACCAATACCATTACCTGCATCTGCATTGGCAACTGCTCCGGGAATCTGATTGAGTAAAAAAGGAATGTCTTGCCCCAGGTTATTTTTTTCAATCGTTGATTTCGTGATAAGGGTCTGGGTAAAGGGATATTCCTTAGCAGCCCTTACAGCCCTGATTTCGATTGAAGGCATAAGCTTACTCTTGGGAGCTGCTGTTGCACTGTCATTGACTACATTTGATTGACTTGATGCTGTAAGGTTGCCTGAAATGAAAAGGCACGAAGCGAATAAAATTTTTTTGACACTCATACTGTTTTTGTTTTGTCCGATAATGAAAAAATATCAGCCAGGTTGACAAAAACAGGAAAGGATAACAAAACAAGAACTGTTTCTTCCTTCCCTGCGCAGGCATTATCCTGATCAGGTTCTAACGGGTTTGATCTCAGCCATATTGGTAAATACAGCACCCCGGGAACGATGCAAAATTAGACATTACTTGTTATTCATTCGGAATTAATTGTAAAATATATGTCATGTAACTTTATGCTTGCTTTTGCGTATATGGATATTAGTTAACGACACACAAATATTTTATTATGAAACCTCTTTTTTTTGTTTTAGTAAGTTTGATATTTTTCAAGGCAGCAGCGCAGGATAAAGTCATCATGAATGACAAAAATGTGGTGTTGCGAGACCTGGGTGAGTTTAAAGGTATCAGCATAAAAGGGCCATTTAAAGTATATTATTCCCAGAGTGCCAAACATGCAGTAGGTGTCAGTGCATCCACAGAGTCAGCCCGTGATAAAATCATTACACGCGTTTCAGCTGGTATTTTGAACATCGAACTTGATGGTGCCTCTATGAGTTGGTGGGGGAAAAATCCTGAATTCAAAGTGTACATCTCTTCACCTGAAGTTAAAAGTATATATGCCTCAGGGGCCGTCGATTTTTTGATTACTGATTTGATTAAGTCCGAGGAGCTGACAGTAAAGTTTACCGGTGCCAGTGATTTTTCTGGAAAGCTGGAATGTGGATCTCTTAATCTGAATTTCACAGGTGCCTCTGATGTTGAAATAATGGGCAGTGCTGATAAGGTGGTTGCAGACCTAACAGGGGCCAGTAAACTATCCGGTGCTGCATTTAAGGTTGTTGATGCTGAGTTAAAAGCTACAGGTGCTTCAACCATTAAAATTGGTGTTTCTGGAGCATTGGGTGCCAATGCAACAGGTGCAAGTTCTATAACGTATTATGGTTCTCCCAAAAGCCTGTCAACAAGGGCAAGTGGTGCAAGCAGTGTAAAAAAAGGAAACTAAATGAGGTGTATGTATTGTCCTAAAATAGGTTGACAGATTAAAAATTATCCCGGTTGCCTCAGGTGGCCGGGATTTTTTCATAATAGACCTGGTCTG
>CANHUF010000288.1 GCA_947463715.1 Sphingobacteriales bacterium | reverse complement strand
ATTGATATCATCGGTTCCATTCCTTTGCTCCTGTCTCTGAAAGAAAAAATGGGTGGTATCCATGAAAGAAAAGCCAGTCTTGTTTCCGGGGCCCTCATGATATTCTTCCTGTTTGTGGGAGAAAGTTTTCTGGGAATACTGGGTGTTGATGTCAAGTCATTTGCTGTTGGTGGTTCAATTGTCATTTTTATACTCGGACTGGAAATGGTGCTTGGCATTGAGTTTTTCAAGGGCGATGCAGACCCGAAATCAGGTACGGTTGTGCCCATTGCTTTTCCGCTTATTGCTGGATCAGGAACACTCACTACCATAATTTCATTGAGGTCGAGCTATGCAGAATGGCCCATACTAATCGGAATCCTGATCAATGTGGTTTTCGTTTACCTTGTTCTCCATTCACTTGATTTCATTTCAAGACTGCTGGGAAAAGCGGGTATGCTCGCCATCCGTAAATTTTTTGGCGTCATCCTCCTGGCAATTGCTGTGAAAATATTTGCAGGAAATGTGGGCGGATTAATCCGGTAAAGAAAAAAATCGTAAATTATACTATCAACCTCTTTTATGAAGCACAAAATATTAACTGTACTAATCACACTTATAGCTTTGATCTGGTTATCCTGGAGCCCTGAGTCAAACAAACGCAAATTACCCCAGGCGGCTGACATCATCAGCTGTATGGAAAGTGAGGCAGTTCAGGAATACATCAAAGAGTCAGGCGAATGGTCTTTCGCTTCCCTTCATCCTGCCCCGCTGAAACTAAACAGCTGGCAGGCACAGGGAAAAAGAATCTCTTTCCCGGCAGCAGATGGAAAAGATGCACAGGGATACTATATCGCACCCAATAAAAAGAGTAAAAAATGGCTTATCGTAATCCAGGAATGGTGGGGGTTAAATGAACAGATTATGGCTGAAGCCGATAAATATGCTGCTTCTCTCGGTGATTTCAACGTCCTCGCCGTTGACTTGTTTGACGGCAAAGTAGCCGCTACACCAGACAGCGCCATGAAATATTCCAGAGGAGCTGACCCTGCCAGGGTTGCGACTATCATCAAAGCGGCTATCACACAAGCCGGACAAGACGCGGGCATCTATTCAGTAGGCTGGTGTTTTGGTGGCATGTGGAGTTTACAAACAGCCATCCTTGCCGGCAAACAGGCAAAAGGCACTATCATGTTTTACGGAAGACCCGAAACAGATATTGAAAAGCTGAAAACGATACAGTGTGATGTGCTGGGCTTTTTTGGCAACCTCGATAAGTCACCTTCCCCGGAGATGGTAAACACATTTGAAAAAAGCATGGCGGATATCGGAAAACCACTCGTAACCCACAAGTATGAAGCAGGTCATGGTTTTGCCAATCCAAGTAACCCCCGTCACGATGCCAATGCCACAGCCGACTCATACAGCAAAGCCATTGCCTTCCTTAAAACACATTAATACTACTGGTTGAAAGAAATTACATCATCCGGATAAACTAGCAGGCACCATTCATCCGAATTTCATCAAATATTGAAAAAATATCAGTAAATTCCGTCACCATTTGACGATTATGAAACGCTTGGCATTCAGGATGAATCTCTTCCCCGGGATGGAGGATGAATACAAAAGAAGACATGATGCAATCTGGCCGGAACTGGTTGGATTACTCCGGGAAAAGGGCATATCTGATTACTCTATTTTTCTGGATGAAAGAACGGGGCATCTTTTCGGAGTCCTCTGTGTTACAGACTCGCTTCGCCTGGATGAACTTCCTGAACAACCTGTGATGCAGAAATGGTGGACCCACATGAAAGACATCATGGAGACCCATGCAGACCACTCACCAGTGAGCATCCCCCTGCAGGAAGTTTTCCATATGCCATAAAAGAACATGAATACGACTGATAAACGGAAAGTAGCCATTGTAACCGGGGCGGGACAGGGTATTGGTCTGCGCATTTGTGAAATGCTGGCAGCATCAGGGAAACATGTTATACTGAACGATATCAATCCCGAACTCTGCCAGCTCGCAGCAATGAAAGTTAATCTCCACGGCACCTGCACAGCAATGCCGGGTGATGCCGGCGATACCGGGTTTATCCAGGAAATGGTTGAAAGAGCTGCGACTGATTTCGGGAATCTTGAAATTGCGATGTCAGTTGCTGGCATTACACTTTTCGGTGCATTCAGCAACTATCCTGTTGCTGATTTTGACAGGGTTATGCAGGTAAACCTACGCGGTACCTTTTACCTGGCCCAGGCTGCATCCAATCAGATGATCAAACAGGGAAAAGGAGGATCACTGCTTTTTACATCTTCTGTAGTTGGACACCAGGCACATAAAAATCTGGCTGCCTATGCCATGAGCAAAGCCGCAATAGAAATGCTGGCTAAAAACCTGGTTTCCGAAGTGGCT
Source organism: Sphingobacteriales bacterium (assembly GCA_947463715.1). Taxonomy (GTDB): domain Bacteria; phylum Bacteroidota; class Bacteroidia; order Chitinophagales; family Chitinophagaceae; genus Pollutibacter. The sequence continues at coordinate 1,748 of CANHUF010000288.1, read as the reverse complement.
GAATTTGGCATCAATGTAAACACCATTGCTCCCGGAGCTACGCTCACGGAACGAACCCTTGAAGATCCTGCTTACACAGATACCTGGTCCCGCATTACGCCCATGGGAAGACCGGCAAGTGTGGATGATATTGCGCATGCGGCACTTTTCCTCACGTCTGATGCCGCCCGGCACATCACAGGACAATCGCTTGTGATTGATGGTGGTTGGACATCGATGAGCCCATCACCGTATTGAAACCATCATGAATACATCCATCCTTCCTGTGTGCGACCATCCCTCCATCCTTGGCGAAGGCCCGGTATGGGATCCTGAAAAGCAAGCCATACTCTGGGTAGACATTGTAAGTTGCTGCATACATGAGTACAATACAGGCAGAGCATCATTGCATACCATTCCCACCGTAAGTATGCCTGGCGCCATTGCCTTGCGGGAAAACGGACACCTTGTGGCAGCACTTCAAAACGGCTTTGCCTTCATCAACAGGTTTACGGGACAACAGCATCTCATTCATGATCCGGAAGTCCATATCCCCACCAATAGGTTCAATGATGGTAAGTGTGATCCATTCGGCAGGTTCTGGGCAGGCAGCATGTCTCTCAATGAAAAAGACCCAAGTGGATCGATGTATATGCTGGATAGCCACCTGCAGCCTAAAGCCATGTTTCAGGGAGCAACAATCTCCAATGGACTCTGCTGGACACCGGATTGCAGGTTCATGTATTACATTGACACCCCTACACTCAGGGTGGACCGCTTTGATGTGGTTCCGGAAAGCGGACAACTTTCGAATCGTACAACCGTCATACAGATAGCTGAAAAAGACGGATTCCCCGATGGCATGACCATGGATGCGGAAGGAATGCTCTGGATTGCGCACTGGGGCGGATGGCAGATTACCCGCTGGAATCCGCAAACTGGTGAACAATTGACATCCATCCACCTTCCTGCCTCACAAATCACATCCCTCTGTTTTGGAGGTGAAAAACTGGATGAAATCTATGTCACTTCTGCCAGACGGGGACTGGGCGAAGTGCAGCTTTCTGAGGAACCCTGGGCCGGCTGTACCTTTCTGATTCGCAACAGTGGATTTTCCGGCCTTCCCGCTAATTCTTTTACCCACGCAACACATTTCTGATGATTAAAAAAATCATACCCATTCTTGCCCTGCTGTTTTCAACCTTATCCCCGGATGCCCAGGTTACACCCAGAAATATTCTTGAAACGCTTTACAAGCCAGAAGCTGTTAGCAGTTTTCTGACCCCGAAAGACCAATGGAAACCTTATCCGCAGACACCCGAAGCCTGGCAAAATGCGGTTCCGGATTTCATCAGACAAAACATCATCAGCGATGCTGTGAAACTTACTTCCTTTCGGTTTGAACCTATAAGCGGAACCATCTCCATGGATTTTAAAAGAAGCGGCGACAGGCTCAGGCACTCCAACATTTCCTTTAGGAAAAGGGAGGTACTGATGTACCTGATTATGGCAGAAAGCATGGAAGGAAAAGGACGCTTTCTCGAATCCATTTTCAACGGCATCTGGTCCATATGCGAAGAAAGTTACTGGGGCGTTCCAGCCCATATCAGCGGTACAGGATTGCCTGATGTGGAAAGACCCGTAGTGGATCTCTTTGCAGCAGAAACTGCTTCAGTAGTTGCCCTGGCTGATTATTTCGTAGGAAACAGGCTGGACAGTATCAACCCCCTCATACGGAAAAGAATGTATCACGAAACAGACAGGCGGCT
>CANHUF010000287.1 GCA_947463715.1 Sphingobacteriales bacterium | reverse complement strand
TAGTAATTTAATCCTCTGGCGAGTGACAGGTCAATAACCAGTTCTGCCAGACCATCTCCTGCCGGCTTGGACGTCTGATACAAGTCAAGCACAGTTTTTAATTCACTAACCCCATCCAGCCCCGACTGAATTGTACTGAAAAGTTCAGTCAGTTGCTGTAATTTGGTTTCATTGCTACCGGCAATAGCGATGAATGAAACAACTGTTTCAACCTGTTCCATGGAAAGACCTTTGGAAAGCAGTTCATCCTTCACCTTTTCAATCCCGATTTTATCCAGTTTATCTATGGCAATCGTGATGTCCATCATCATATCCTCACCCCCGCAAAGTGCTGCCAGGGCAGTAAGAATTTTCCTGTTGTTAATGTGGATGACAACAGGAATACCCAGTTTGTGAAAGACATGGGTATAAATCAATGCCAGTTCCGTTTCATGGAGGAGGGAGGTGCTTCCGGCTACATCAGCATCGCATTGCCAGAATTCCCTGTATCTGCCACGTTGTGGTCTGTCTGCCCGCCATACAGGCTGCATCTGAAACCTTTTAAAAGGCAGGGTTAGTTGGCCATGGTTCATGGCGATATAGCGGGCAAAAGGAATTGTCAGGTCGTAGCGCAGTGCCCTTTCCGTAATGCCTTTAGTTGTTTTGCCTTCCAGTATACTGTCAAAATCCCGGATTACATTTTCGCGCTTGTCAGGGTTGTTAAGTCCGTTATTAAGAATTTTGAAAATAAGTTTATCACCTTCCTCTCCATATTTGCCCATCAGCGTTTCTGTGTTTTCCATTGCTGGGGTCTCCAGTGGTTCAAAGCCGTAACTTTCAAAAATGCCCTGAATCGTGCGCAGGATGTAGTTTCTTTTACGCAGTACAGCTGCTGAGAAATCGCGCGTACCTTGCGGGATGGATGGTTTCATATTGTAAAGTTAATATTGTATTTTTTTCCAAAGATAGCTTGTGGAAAACTGTCACAATAACATCAAATCAGTCAGACAGAAACCTAATTTTCATAAATTGCAGTTATGGATACAAATTCATTCAGGGATAAGGAAGCCAGGAGGCAGGGTAGCTTTAGAGTCATCTATGATTTCACGATGGGTGTTTTGTGGTTTGGAGCAGGTATTTTCTTTTTGCTCAACAAATACTTGATTGCCGGAGCAGGTTTTGATTCACTTACATCATCCATATTTGGTATTGCCTGTCTCTGTTACGGGTTCTTTCGCTTTTACAGGGGTTTTGCTGCAAAAAAAAACCAATGAAAAAAATGAGAATGAATTTACAAGGGTCATTGTCTGTGCTGTTGGTATGTATATTGATAACGGCTTGTACCGGAACAACCAAAAAAGCAAAAGTTATCAGTGGTGATGATACCCTTACAAGTGGCACCATCCACATCAGTGTTGATGAGTCATTTGCACCAATTATTGACTCACAGATCAAGGTCTTTATGTCTCAGAACCCCAAGGCTACAATTGTACCTCATTACAAACCTGAGGCTGATTGTATAAAGGATATGCTGTCTGACAGTACCAGGATGGTTATCATAACTAGGGGTTTAACGGAAGATGAAGCGCCGTTTTACAAGGATACAATCGGATTTGTGCCCTCATGGGGTAAAATAGCTACTGATGCCATAGCCGTAGTGATGCATCCCAAGGCAAAAGATTCACTGTTTTCAGTTGCTGAAATAAGATCTATGCTGAATGGTTCGTCGGGCTATAAATACCAGCTGGTAATGGATGGACTGAAAGCGACTAGTACAGTCAGGTTTCTGATGGATTCTGTGTTACGTGGCCAGCCCCTAAGTGGAAATGTAATGGCTGCAAGAAGTTCTGAAGCTGTGATTGAATACGTGGCCAGTCACCCTCAGGCAATAGGGTTCATAGGTGTAAGCTGGATTGGAAACCGCGAAGATCCTGCCCAACTGAGTTTCCAGAAGCGTGTAAGACTTGCAGCACTGCAGTGTGCCAACTGTGAAGAGGAAGTTTATGTGAGGCCTTATCAGGCCAATATTGCCATGAAACGCTACCCGTTAAACAGGGGCTTGTATTATATTTTAAAAGAAAATTTTGCAGGATTAGGTAAAGGTTTTGTCAATTTTCTTACCCATGAAAAGGGTCAACTGATATTCAGGCGTGGATATCTCGTGCCAGACCGCATGGCTTTGCAAATACGTAAGGCAAATGTTTCCGAATAAAAATATGATTTCTTACATTTACACCTCATAAAATGAAAACGATGCTAAAATTGAAGTTTGGGGTATCTATTCTGGCCCTCATGGTTTCTGCAGGAGTAATGGCACAGTCCGTTCAGGAAGGCCGCCGCATGCTGCATATGCAAAGACATCTCGCAGCCAAAAAAATCCTGCAACAACTGGCGGATCAGGCTCCTGCCAATGTAGAGACAGCTTACTGGCTGGCTCAGGCTTACTTTGAAAATGGAGATCCCAAAGGGGCTGATGCTGTTTTAGCAAAAGCCATGCAGGGTGAAAATGGAAGTCACCCGCTGTTGCTTGTTGCAAAAGGACAGGCAGAGTTGATAGAAGGTAAAACTGCTGATGCCCGTCAGCGTTTTGAAACAGCTATTTCATTGACGAAAGGTAAAAATGCAGAAGTATTTACTGCAATTGGCAAAGCCAACCTTGAAAAGGGTGGAGATGTCTCCTATGGCATTGAAAAACTCAAGCTTGCGACAGCCGTTAAAGGGTTCAAGGACCCGTTTACATATATCTACATGGGTGACCTTTACCGTGGTATGATGAATGGAGGAGAAGCGGTTAAAGCATACGAAAATGCTTTGATGGTTGACCCGAAGAACGCCATTGCCAAACACAAAATCGGAAAAATTTACCTGACTCAGGGTTCTGAACAAAGGGATATATTCCTGGGTAAATTCAATGACGCAGTAGCTGATGATCCTGCTTTTACGCCAGCATTGTACGATTTGTATGTGTTTTATTTTTCGAGAGATGTGTTCAAGGCTACTCAGTATTTCAACGAGTATAAAAAACATGCAGAACCTGGTCCTGCCATCGATTATGAGGAAGCCAGTCTGCAGTTTGCCGGAGGTGATTTCAACAATGCCATCACAAAGGCTGATAATCTGCTCAATACGCAGGGAGATAAGGCTGATGCCAGACTTTACCGCCTAAAGGGTTACAGCTATGACAAACTGGGAGATTCAGTAAAGGCATTGGCCACGATGGAGACTTTTTTCCAAAAAGCAACAGCTGACCAAATCAATCCTGACAACTATGTTGTAGCTGCTTATAATGCTGCTAAAACAAAAGCTGATGCCCAAAAGGTTGACTATTTCTTCAGCAAAGCCATTGAAGCAGACACAACCGCTTCCAATAAAGTTGACTACGCCCGCAGGGCAGCAGACTTTTTCAAAAAGTCTGGTAATACCGTTAAGTCTGCCGAATGGCTCACAAAAGTACTTTCCATTAATCCCAAGTTAAGCAAGGTGGATCTGTACAATGCGGGCTTCGAGAATTTCAAGGCAACAGAATTCAGGAGGGCAGACAGTATATTTACTGTATACAAAACCAATTACCCTACTGAAGTTTATGGTCATTACTGGTCATTCCGTTCATTGTCTGTAATTGATTCCACAATGGAACAGGGACTTGCAATTGCTGATTGTGAGAAGTTTATTTCCATTGCAGAAGCAGATAAGGCAAAAAATAAGAGCACCCTCATTACTGCTTATGGTTATCTTGCCGGCTACACAGCCAATATCAAGAAGGACCTTGCGGGAGCTTCAGCATTCCTCGACAAGATAATCGAAATTGATCCCAATAATCAGGACGCCATCAAAAACAGGGATATTATCCAAAAGGCACTGGCTGCGGGGCAGAAGAAGTAGTTGGGGAAGAAGGGACGAGGCACAAGGCACGAGGCACGAGGGGAAAGAGTTGAAGTCTAGGGACATTATCATCCTTTTAACTTTAACTTACACTGACTTAACAGGGAGATTGAAAGTTTAATCGCTTTTATCTCCCTGTTTTTTTAATGCCTCATCCCTTGTGCCTCGTGCCTTGTGCCTTGTGCCTCGTGCCTCATCCCTCGTGCCTTGTGCCTCGTGCCTCATCCCCTGCCTTCGGCAGGCAGGCTCGTGCCTTGTGCCTCCTGCCTACGGCAGGCAGGCTCGTG
>CANHUF010000286.1 GCA_947463715.1 Sphingobacteriales bacterium | reverse complement strand
ATTTCACCAACTGCCCAATCAATCTGTAAAATGGCATCACCCCTGAAACCCAGTCCGCTCTTGCCTTTGAACATGGTTGAGGGCATACGGGGAACATGTGGTTCTGTTAAAGCATAGTATAGAAAAAATGGCTTTGTTTGGTTTTCCTGGATAAAAGTCCTGGCTTTGTCTAGGAACGTAAAAGGTATTTCTTCGTCCGTCCACCTGGCGGTCTTACCCCCAGTCATAAACCCTATTCTGCCAATGCCGTTGACGATGGTATTGTCGTGGCCGTGGTTGGCACTGCTTTTCATCTTCAGCAGTTCCGGATTTTCTTTTCCGGTTGGTTCGGAACCTATTTTCTTGGTATAATCCACGGCAATGGGGTCATTGGGGTCTGCACCGATGGTTACGCCGTTTTCCATGAAAATGGTTGGCACCCTGTCTGCCGTTGCCGGGAAGATAAAGGAATAGTCGAACCCGAGTTCATTGGGGCCCGGACTAACACGCTCATTCCAGTTTTTTTGGGTTGCGCCACCCAGGCCCAGGTGCCATTTGCCCACGATACCGGTTTTGTATCCTGTGGCTTTCAGCATAGCAGGCAGGGTGAGCTGACTGGTGGAGATGATGAGTGGTGCATCACCCGGCAGTACTGCCGCGTCCTTGTTTTTCCAGGGGTATTGTCCTGTTAACAGCGCATATCTCGAAGGTGTGCAGGTGGCTGAGGTGGCATGTCCGCTTGTAAACCGGATTCCAGAAGCTGCAAGCTGATCGATATGGGGTGTGGGTATACCCGATTTATTGTAGCAGGTTGGATCACCATAACCCAGATCGTCTGTATAAATGATGATGATGTTGGGTTTACTGTTTTTTTGTGCATGGCTTGAAATAGCCATCAGTATTGCCGCAAGTAACAATAAAGGCTTCATCTTACTGACCATTGGAATGCTGGTGTTGTTTTTTGATGATGAAAAGGGCCAGCAGGCTCACTGTTGCAGCTCCGCAGAGGTAATATCCTACATACTCCAGTCCGTAAGTTGTTGCGAGATAGGTTGCAAAGTATGGGGCCAGAGAGGCTCCCAGGATGCCTGCAAACGTAAAGGCGAGAGAGGAGCCAGAATAGCGCACCGCGGTAGGGAATATATTGGAGAGAGCGGTGCCGAGCGGACCATAAGTGAACCCCATGAGCAGCAATCCCAACGAAAGGAAAATGGTGGTCAGTACCAGGTTGCCTTCAACAAAAAGGGGTTTGAATGCCAATCCGAAAAGGAATATCAGCACGGTAGCCATGATAAGAACTCGGAAAGTGCCAGCCTTGTCTGCCAGCCTTGATGAAATGGGTATGCCGATGGCAAAGAAAAGGATGGCTATCAGCTGAGCAATCAAAAAGGGTTCCCGTTCATAGCCCAGATGTGCCGTTCCCCAGCTGAGAGTAAAAACCGTCATCAGGTAAAAGTTAACATAGGTGGTTGTGGCTGCCAGGCTACCAAGGATGAGCATCCTGGTGTGTTTGGTGAAGACTGTAACCATGGGCACTCTTACCTGTTCTTTGGATTCAAGGACCTTTTTAAAATCAGGAGTTTCCTCAATGTTAAGTCGCACATACAAGCCCACAAAAACCAGCAGTGCACTGGCCAGAAAAGGAATACGCCATCCCCAGTCAAGAAATTCATCATTGCTCATATAGTTGCTGAGTATGATGAAAGAACCATTGGAGAGGATAAAGCCCAAGGGTGCCCCAAGTTGTGGAAACATTCCAAACCAGGCTTTTTTGCCGGGAGGTGCATTTTCAGTGGCCAGTAACACAGCACCGCCCCATTCTCCACCCAGCCCCAGGCCCTGTCCGAACCTGAACAGTGCTAATAACAGGGGAGCCAGAATACCAATCGATTCATATCCGGGAAGGAGTCCAATGGCCACAGTAGATGGACCCATCGTCATCAGCGCCGCAACCAGCGTGGCTTTCCGGCCGATGCGGTCGCCGAAGTGGCCAAAGAGCGCAGCTCCAAGCGGGCGGGCAAAGAAGGCCAGTGCAAAGGTTGCAAGGGATTCGAGCACGGCTGCATTTGGACTCGAATTGGGGAAGAACAGTTTCGGGAACACCAGTACTGCTGCTGTGGAATAGATGTAGAAGTCAAAATATTCAATCATGGTTCCAATCATGCTGGCCATGAGAATCCTGCCTGATTTGTTAGTTGTTTGGGTCATTGGGGCTTTCTTGTTCTGACAAGATATGTATTTTCAAGGAAACAATTTAAAAGAGGAAGAGCTTCAAATTATTAACTTCATAGTTATGTTCAGATCACTCATTTCAATTGTAATATTTTGTTTTGTTGTTGCAGCGGCTCAGGCTCAAAAGAACATGCGCAACGTCATGATGTATAGCGATACCACCCGGTTGGGTGTTCCTTTTGCAAAGGATCCTCATGTAATTAAGTTTCAGGGAAGGTATCTCATGTATTATACCTTACCTGCCCGGAAGGATAAAAATCATCCGATACAGGGATTGGGGATAGGTATAGCAGCAAGCACTGATCTCAGGAATTGGACAAAAATAGGAGAGATTAATCCCAAGGCTGAACCTGAGTTAAACGGACTGGCAGCACCATGTGCCATCGTTATTGATAACAGGGTGCATTTGTTTTACCAGACTTATGGTAATGGTCCGAAAGATGCCATCTGTCATGCTGTGTCTGATGATGGTATAGAGTTTGAGCGCAATCCTACAAATCCTATATTCAGACCTACTGGCACATGGAATTGTGGCAGGGCAATAGATGCAGAGGTTTTTCCTTATGGCGACAGGTATTTGCTTTTTTTTGCTACCCGTGATCCTGATTATAAAATTCAGATGCAGGGCGTGGCTTCGGCACCATTGCAGACTAATTTTAACAGGGATCAGTGGACGCAACTTACTGATGCACCCATACTCAAGCCAGATTTGCCCTGGGAGGGGCAGTGTGTGGAGGGTGCTTCCATCGTTGAAAAAAATGGACTTTTATACATGTTTTATGCAGGGGCATACAACAACAAGCCTCAACAGATTGGCGTGGCCAAAAGCAAGGATGGCATTAAATGGCAAAGACTATCTAATAAGCCATTTTTAACCAACGGTGATCCGGGAACATGGAATTACAGTGAGTCAGGACATCCACATTTGTTTAAAGATGATGATGGGAAAACATATCTCTTTTATCAGGGAAACAAAGACAACGGAAAAACATGGTATCTCTCCAACCTGAAAGTTAAATGGAATGCTGATGGTCCGGTTTTAGGGAAATAACTTATTCCTTAATTTGAAGCAGTAGTCCTAAGCTATTAAGCTAGTAATTACCTCCTGGAATTATTTATTATAGCAAAAAAATCCCTCGTTAGGTTCAGAAAATGTTTTGTCCTTTCCAGCCTGGGAACAGTTTCTCATGGTTAGTAATATTAAGCCTGTGAGCTGCAACTGCACTGAATACTGAACGAAAATCAGTGGTTACGGGAAGGTCGCGACCGTCTTCCAGTTCGTCTTTGGAGAGGCCTCCCATTTGGTGCATTACTTTTCCACCGGTCAGGGAGTTATCCAGCAGAAAAAGACAGCTTGCGCGTCCGTGGTCAGTTCCGCCTGTTCCGTTCTGGTGAACTGTTCGTCCGAATTCAGTCATGGTCATCAGCGACACGTCATCCTGATAACCTCCGAGGTCCGTCCAGAAAGCAGCAATACTGTCGCCAAAATCTTTCAGGTTTCTTGCAAAAGCACCATTGATGGTTCCCTGATTAATATGCGTATCCCATCCTCCTGATTCCGCGAATCCAATTTCCAGTCCAACCTCCATCTTGATGAGCATGGCTATCTGCTTCAGGGATCTGCCAAGGGGAGAATTGGGATAAACAGCTCCCTGGGTAGGTTTGTATTCTTTTACTTGTTGTGGGTCCAGTAATTTCAGTGCATCGAAACCATCTTTGCCGGAATTTTTTAATAATTGGTTAGATGATTGATTATACAGTTCTTCAAAAGAAGAAGCTGATCTGAAAGGAGATATTTCAGCATTATTGTTTTGCAACATAAATTCTTCCAGGTTGCTGATGGCCAGGCTCTGAGCCTCTCCCTGCAGTGATCGCGGCAGCGCCTTGGTTATGCTCACTCCACTAAAGGGAGTTGTAGGCTGATCTTTGAGCGTCAGAGCACGGTTGAGCCAGCCTGAAAGACT
>CANHUF010000285.1 GCA_947463715.1 Sphingobacteriales bacterium | reverse complement strand
TTTGCAGGAGAATGTGAATCCACAAAGTATGATGGACGACCTCTACAGCAATGTCAATATCCACTACCATACATTTGAAGAAATATTCATAGAAGAGCGGCTAAATTTTATTCAGTCTGTTGCACAATCTTATGCATTCATAGATGACGGTTATATCGCTGTTGAGCTCGACCTCGATGCGTTGAGCAGTGTGGCTTCGAGCGGACAAAATCCATCTGGTATTGCATTGAATGAAGTCCGCCAGTATATCAGGTTTTCTAGCCACTATCCCTCCATTTCAAGCCTTCATATCTGTGAAGGGGCAACAGCACAAATTCATGGCGATGCGGATCAGCTGGCCAAACTGATTGCCTTTCTGGTTACTGATTTTATAAAAGCACGACGTTAGTTCTCTTTTTTCCTCAACGTTTGGTGGAATGCATTGAATATTTCATTAATTTTCAATTTCATCAATTGCAAGACTAAAAAGTTTATTATGCCGGATTTTGAAATCAAAAAAAGGACAAAGGAATATGATGTTGTGATCGTAGGATCAGGTGCGGGTGGCGGTATGGCAGCGTATATGCTGGCAAATCAGGGTTTGAAAGTTTGTCTCCTGGAAGCTGGAGCAGATTATGATCCGGCCAAAAATATAACCCAGTTAAAAAATCCGTGGGAGTCGCCGCGCAGAGGAGCCAGTACCAAATTCAGGCCATTCGGAGATTTTGATGCAAGTTACTGGGGTTGGGAAATTGAAGGGGAACCTTATACCAAGGCAGCGGGCACGCAGTGGGACTGGTGGCGCTCAAGGATGGTGGGCGGACGAACCAATCACTGGGGTCGTATTTCCCTGCGTTTCGGTCCGAAAGATTTCAAAAGAAAAAGTATTGATGGCCTTGGAGACGACTGGCCAATTGGTTATGAGGATGTAAAACCTTATTATGACCGCATCGATAAACTGATTGGTGTATTTGGTACAAACGAAGGACTGGAGAATGATCCTGATGGGTTTTTCCTTCCTCCTCCCAAACCAAGGCTGCATGAGATATTGATTAAGAATTCCGCACAAAAGGTGGGTGTTCCTGTAATTCCTTCCAGGTTGTCTATCCTCACACAAAAAATCAATGAGGATCGCGGACAGTGTTTTTATTGCGCACAGTGTAACCGCGGTTGTACGGTATATGGTGATTTTTCATCTTCTTCCGTGTTGGTGAAACCTGCAGTTAAAACCGGTAATGTTGACCTGATTACCGGAGCTATGGCACGTGAAGTGCTTACGAACAGCGAAGGACTGGCAACAGGTATTTCTTATGTTGACAAGCAAGACCTGCTGGAATATGAAGTAAGGGGCCGTGCTGTAATTCTTGCAGCAAGTGCCTGTGAATCTTCCCGTTTGTTGCTGAACTCCAAATCTTCCAGGCATCCAAACGGATTGGCCAACAACAGCAATGTGGTTGGTAAATACCTGCATGATTCCACTGGTGCTGCTATGGGTGGTGTGTTGCCACAATTGTTTGGCCGCAAGCGTTACAATGAAGATGGCGTAGGCGGTATGCACGTTTATTCACCTTGGTGGGGAGATAATAAAAAGCTTGATTTCCCACGTGGATATCACATTGAATACTGGGGCGGCATGGGTCAGCCTGCTTATGGTTTTGGTATGGGTATTCAGGGCATGAACGGACAATATCCGGTCAATGGCCAGCAGAAAGAAGCAGGTGGTTATGGCGCATCCCTGAAAGAAGACTTCCGTTATTTCTATGGTGCAGGTGTGGGTATGGCCGGCAGGGGAGAAGCCATTCCGGTTGAAACCAACTATTGCGAAATCGATCCCAACGTTGTAGATAAATATGGTATCCCGGTATTGAAATTCAATGTGAAATGGTCTGATCACGAAGTGAAACAAGCCAAACACATGAAAGAAACCTTCAAGGAGATCATGCATTCCATGGGAGCAGTGATAACCTGGGGTGGCGATGATGGTCCGGAGAACAGCTACGGACTCGAATCACCCGGAAAAATCATTCATGAAGCAGGAACAGTGAGGATGGGTAGTGATGCCAAAAGCTCGGCTCTGAATAAATACAACCAGGCACATGATTGTAAGAACCTGTTTGTTGTGGATGGTGGAGCATTTGTATCTCAGGCAGATAAAAACATTACCTGGACGATCCTCGCACTGTCTATGAGAGCTTCTGAATACCTGATGGATGAAATGAAGAAGAGGAATATTTAAGATAGTGAATTTTACCTGCCTTTGGCAGGAGTGAATAGAAAATAGTTAATAGAAAATAGTTAAGAGTTAACAGAATTACTTTTGGCTGACAATATTATACCAATCTCAATAACTCAAAATGGATAGGAGAAACTCACTCAAAGCGATTGCCCTCGGCACCATAGGCGGAGCAGTTTTGCTGGACGCCTGTAAAACGGGAGACAATAAAAAAGATGCGGCAACCCGATTGCTGGCAGATGGATTCACCTTAGACAGGCAGCCTGAAGAGGTTGCGCAATATGACAAGGTAGTTTCTGCCACATTTTTCACGCAACATGAGATGGAAACCATCACCATCCTGGCAGATATCATTATTCCTAAGGATGAGGTAAGTGGATCTGCTACTGATGCCAAGGTGCCGGAATTCATTGAATTTATCGTGAAGGACATGCCATCCAACCAAACCCCCATGCGGGGTGGATTGCGTTGGCTTGATCTCAGGGCTACCAAACTGTTTGGCAAGTCATTCAAGCAGTGCAGTGAGGCAGACCGTATAAAACTCGTTGATGAAATTGCCTATCCTAAAAAGGCAAAGCCGGAAGTGGCTCAGGGAGTGGCATTTTTCAATCTGATGCGGGACCTTACTGCAACAGGGTTTTATACATCTAAAATTGGTGTGGCAGACATTGGCTATATGGGTAATCAGCCCAACCAGTGGAATGGCGTACCTGACGATGTGTTGAAGCAATACGGTGTTGCATATTCAGAGAAGGAAAACAAGGAATGCGTTAAATACAGTTAAACCCACATATTCACCAATCAACGATCAGTATGTCTAACAAAAACCTCCAAAGGAGAAAATTCATCAAGGCCGGTGCCATGGGCATGGCGGCTTTCACCATTGTGCCCCGCCATGTAATTGGTCGCGGTCATGTTGCACCCAGCGATAAATTACGTATCGCCGGCATTGGCGCTGGTGGTAAGGGAGAAAGCGATCTCGCTGAGTTTTTCAAGAGTCCGAATGTAGAAATTGTTGCTTTGGCAGATGTAGACGATCGTTCTGCAGCCAAAACAAGGAAGCTTCATCCGAAAGCCAACTACTACCGTGATTTCAGGGTGATGCTGGAAAAGGAAAAAGATGTCATCGACGCTTGTTCCATTTCTACACCAGACCATACACATGCTGTAGCAACACTGGCTGCCATGCAACTTGGCAAGCACGTTTATACACAGAAGCCGCTTACACATGATATTTATGAAGCAAGGGTGTTGACCGAAGCTGCTAAAAAATACAAGGTCGTAACCCAGATGGGTAATCAGGGTGGATCTGGCAATGGCGTGCGCAGAACTCAGGAGTTGATCAATGCAGGCTTGATAGGTGAGGTAACTCATGTTCAGTGCTGGACCAACAGACCGGTATGGCCACAGGGTATTCCTACACCTACCGGAAACTTTCAGACTCCAAACGAACTGGATTGGGATCTCTGGCTGGGAACTGCCAAGAAAATAGATTATAATCCTGCTTATCTTCCTTTCAACTGGAGAGGATGGTGGGCTTACGGTACAGGTTCTCTCGGTGATATGGCCTGCCATATCATGGATCCTGTTTTCCGTTGTCTGCCTATTTTATATCCATCCGATGTTGAGTGCTCTGTAGCCTCAATCTGGAAAGGCATGTGGGATGATACTGCAAATACAGATGCTTGTCCTCCTTCAACCATTATTCACCTGACTTACCCCCGCACAGACGGTAAAAAAGGCGATATCAAAGTATCCTGGTATGATGGTGGATTGTTGCCACAGCGTCCTGATGAATTGTTACCTGAAGAAGCTTTCGGAAACTGGGATGGTGGTGTATTGTTTGTAGGAACCAAGGGCAAGTTGCTCGCTGATTGTTACGGCGCAAATCCAAGGTTGTTGCCAACCAAGCTGATGAAGGAAACAAAGCTTCCTGCAGAAACAATCAAGCGTGTACCGGAAGGACATTACCT
>CANHUF010000284.1 GCA_947463715.1 Sphingobacteriales bacterium | reverse complement strand
TCCATTGCTTTCTTCAAAGGTGTAATTTTCCAATCCATTGGCCCATTTTTCAACTTCCGGACCAGTTGTGATTTCCTCACTCCCTTTTACGAGTCCGTAATGCTGAATGGAAACAAACTGGTTGGGAACATGATCGGCAATCCTTGAAACCATTCCGCCCTTTTCCCCGTTTTCATCCACCCCTACAAACAGCATCTTTTGGCCTTTTTCCCAACTGCCCTCATAAGTAGACGTTGGGTTGAATAGGGCTGTCCATTGTTCATAGGTGGATTTATCACTCAATCCAAGCATGGTATCACACACTTTGTTAACCGGTGCAGAAATTGATATTGTGAATTGAACTTTTTTCATCGAGTCAATTTTAAAGCTGATATTAATACTCCTTAACCAGAACTTCTGCAGGTATTCCAAGTAATTGATGAAGCTTTCTGATCATTTCAAGGGTGAGTTTTCTTTTTCTGTTCAACACCTCACTTACCCTGCTTTTCAATCCAATGACCTCTGCCAAATCTTTTTGTTTATAACCGAGTTGTTCCATTCTGAATTTTATCGCTTCAATTGGATCTGGCGGACCAATTGGATAATTTTCTTCCTCATATTTCTCAACAAGTAATGCTAGTAACTCAGCTTCATCACCAAGAGGGGTGTTTGGTGGTGCCTCAAAAATCTTTTCTAACCTTTTCAATGCAATATTATATTCTTGATCTGTTTTGATTAATTTCATTTTCATAATTATACCGTTTCTGCATCAATTGAATCATATTCTTTGTGATTGCCAAGATATCTTATGAACATCCACTGTCTTACGTAATTGATCTGAACAATTAACCTGTACTTGTTACCACAAATATTAAATACCACTCTGCCGGATTTTAAAATACTTGCAGTAGGATAGTCGGTTTTGATATCATTCGGTGTCTTCCAATCAGAAGATGAAACCTCCTTGTACCATGCCTTAAGCTGTTCTTGCGAATCGGTATACTTTTCCCAAAAATCCTTCAATCTCTTTTTCACAAATACCCTCATCTTGTATTGAATAACAGTTCAAATATAGTAAAAGTTCCCATTTTGGTAACTTTTGTTTTTATTTATAACCTCTACGGTCCTACCAATACTTTACTGAAGTCTCCGTCTTTTAAACCTGTTTTATTCATATATAAATCTTTAGCCTGGAAAGGTTGCAGGTAAATGTTTTACTAAACATTGAATTTACTCCATGACTATACTAAAAAACAAAAACCCGAACTTTTCCCCCGTATTTCTTAATTCATTAAATTCGTTACCATAAATCATCATTATGCCGGAAGCAAATGTTTTTGACGCCATCGTGGTCGGTTCGGGTATCAGCGGGGGATGGGCCGCAAAGGAACTCACCGAAAAAGGCCTGAAAGTAATCATGCTGGAACGTGGAGAAAATATCGAACACGTTAAAGATTACGTCAATGCCACCAAAGACCCCTGGGAATTTCCACACAGAGGCGGGCGCACGCAGGAGATGATTGAAAAATACCCGGTTTTGAAACGCGACTATCCCTTGAGCGAAACAAACCTGAACTACTGGGTGAAAGACTGGGAATGTCCATATACCGAAATCAAGCGATTCGACTGGTTCCGGGGTTACCACGTGGGTGGCCGCTCCCTGATGTGGGGGCGTCAAAGCTACCGCTGGAGCGATATCGACTTCGAAGCCAACGCTAAGGAAGGTATCGGTACCGACTGGCCAATCCGTTACAAAGACATCGCTCCGTGGTACGACTATGTTGAAACCTTCGCAGGTATCAGCGGTTCCAAAGAGGGACTGGAAGTGCTGCCAGACGGACAATTCCTGCCGGCAATGGACCTGACCTGTGTAGAAAAAGACGTGGCTGCGCGTATCAAAGAACATTATAAAGGTCTGCGTCACCTGATTATAGGCCGTACTGCAAATATTACCAAACCGCTTCCCGGCCGCACAAACTGTCAGTTCAGGAACAAATGCTCCCTGGGCTGTCCATTCGGTGCCTACTTCAGCACGCAATCTTCAACCCTGCCGGCTGCCATGAAAACCGGCAACCTCACACTGAGGCCTTTCTCCATTGTTACCAAAGTGCTGTACGATAAAGACACCCAACGTGCCACAGGTGTGGAAGTACTGGATGCTGAAACCAACCAAACCTACGAATACAAAGCAAAAATCGTCTTCCTGAACGCCTCAACCCTCAACAGCACCTGGATCCTAATGAACTCGGCTACAGAACTGTTCCCGGGCGGACTGGGCAGCACGAGTGATCAGCTGGGGCATAACCTGATGGACCACCACCTGGGTGTGCGCATCTCTGGTAAAGTAGAAGGTTATGAAGACAAATACTATTTCGGTCGCCGGCCAAATGGTTTCTACATCCCGCGCTTCCGCAATGTCAACGGCGATAAACGCGACTACCTGCGTGGTTTCGGCTACCAGGGTCAAGGCAACCGTGAAAACTGGAGCCGCAACGTGGCAGAATTCAATATCGGTGCAGAACTGAAGGAATCACTCCTGGAACCGGGCTCCTGGCAAGTGGGTATGGGTGGCTTCGGCGAAATACTCCCTTACCACGAAAACAAAGTGACCCTAGACAAGGAGAAAAAAGACAAATGGGGTCTCAACGTTCTGGCAATAGACTGCGAACTGAAAGACAATGAGCTGAAAATGCGCAAGGATATGCTCAACGACGGCATCGAAATGCTGGAAGCCGCAGGTGTGAAGGGTGTTACTGGAAAGGATGGCGATGGCACACCAGGAAGGGGTATCCATGAAATGGGTACTGCCAGGATGGGCACGGATCCCAAGAACTCGGTGTTGAACAAAAACAACCAGGTTTGGGATGCGAAAAATGTATTCGTTACGGATGGTGCCTGCATGAGCTCAGCAGCCTGTGTGAACCCATCGCTGACCTACATGGCCCTTACAGCCCGCGCGGTAGATTTCGCTGTAAACGAACTGAAGAAAGGAAATTTATAATATTAACTTTAGCTTTAACCGGTCGGTGCAGGTCAGACCTGTTACCGGTCGGTTTTTTTGTGATGAAGGAAAACTACCATTTCGACGCCATTGTCATCGGCTCGGGCATCTCAGGTGGATGGGCCGCCAAGGAACTTTGTGAAAAGGGACTGAAAACAATCGTCCTGGAACGGGGTACCATGGTGGAACACATCAAAGATTATACCCACGCCACCAAAGACCCCTGGGAACTCCCGCACCGCAACAGGCTGACGGAAGAAGAGAAAAAAATCTATTATGTACAGTCTCGTCATTACTCCATTGGCGAAGACAACAAACAATACTACGTCCGCGATATCGATCATCCTTATGAAGAAAAGCAGCGGTACGACTGGGTAAGGGCCGATGTTTTCGGAGGAAGGTCGCTGCTTTGGGGACGAATTTCGGTCAGGTGGAACGATATCGACTTCGGTGCCAACCTGAAAGACGGACATGGGGTAGACTGGCCTATCCGCTACAAAGACATTGCACCCTGGTACGACTATGTAGAGAAATTCATCGGTGTGAACGGGACGAAAGAGGGACTGGAAATTCTTCCAGACGGTCAGTTTCAGCCTGGATTCGAGATGAACTGTGCTGAAAAAGAAGTAAAAAAAAGGCTGGAAAGCCAATACAGTCATATTCGGTTGATTACAACGCGCACTGCAAATCTTTCCGCTCCGCTGGATGGTCGCTCTGCCTGTCAACACCGCAACCTCTGCCATCGGGGTTGTCCGTTTGGCGCCTACTTCAGCACACAGTCATCAACCCTGCCTGCTGCGGCCAAAACCGGAAACCTCACCATCCGCACAGGAGCCGTGGTCAACAAGATTCTCTACGATGAAAAATCAGGAAAGGCTTCAGGGGTAGAAGTAATCGACCGCGAAACCCTGAAAACATACGTGTACACTGCTGATATCATCTTCCTCAACGCTTCCACATTGGCCACTGCCTATATCCTGCTGAATTCAACCAGCAGTCGTTTCCCGAACGGAATGGGGAATGATTTCGACATTGTAGGCAGGCATCTGATGGACCACCACAAGGGTCTTTCCATCACGGCAGACATTGAGGGCATGGAAGATAAATACACATTCGGCCGCAGGCCTGGCGGGGTTTATATCCCGCGTTTCAAGAATATCCACACCCAGGAAAAGGATTTCATCAGGGGCTACTACTACCAAGGCAACGG
>CANHUF010000283.1 GCA_947463715.1 Sphingobacteriales bacterium | reverse complement strand
CCACTGATAAAACTGATACAACATGTTTCCTACTTTTTAAATTCAATGAATGTTTCAGTCAAAATCTGTTTGTCATCAAATGGCATTTTAACACCCTTGATTTCCTGATACTTTTCATGTCCCTTCCCTGCAACAAGCAAAATATCTTCTTCTCGTGCCATCATCACTGCAGTCCTAATCGCCTCTCGCCTGTCTGGTATGGACAGTACTTTCAACCTTGCGCCAGGTTCAACCCCTTCCAGCATCTCATTGATGATGGCAACAGGATCTTCACTTCGCGGATTATCCGAAGTAAGAATAACCTTGTTACTGAAATCAACCGCAGCAGCTGCCATCAATTTTCGTTTCGACTTATCCCTGTCGCCTCCACAGCCAACAATGGTTATGATTTGTTCCCCGCCCTGCTGCATTTTTTTAATCGTGGCCAGCACATTCAATAAGGCATCAGGCGTATGCGCATAATCCACAATTCCTATTATTTGCTGGTGAACGGACTTGATGCAATCAAATCTTCCTTCTGCACCAGTGAGGTTACTCATGGCAGTAAGAACATCCTGACGATCCTCACCAAGGCAAATTGCTGCAGCATATACAGCCAAAAGGTTGTATGCATTGAATTCGCCAATCAACCGGAAATGAACCTCCATTTCATTAACCAGCATCTGCAGACCAGTCATGTTGTTGTCTATGATGCGACCTTTGAAATCTGCAACAGATTTAAGGCTGTAATAAAACTTATCTGCATCTGTATTTTGGAGCATAACAGCACCATTCCTGTCGTCCATATTCGAGATGGCAAAAGCCCTCGAAGTAAGACTATCAAAAAACCCTTTCTTTGCTTTTATATAGGCATCGAAAGTTTTATGGTAGTCAAGGTGATCATGTGTAATATTTGTAAATATACCGCCGGTAAAATGGAGTCCTGCTATTCGGCGCTGGTCAACAGCATGACTGCTTACTTCCATGAACGCATGACTACATCCTGCATCAACCATTTTCTTTAACAACGCATTGAGTGATATAGGATCTGGTGTTGTATGTGATGAAGGAATTACATCATCGGCAATTTTATTTTCAACAGTTGAAATGAGTCCGCTCAGAACATCTAGAGACATGAATAATTTATAAAGCAGGGTTGCCACAGTAGTTTTACCATTTGTTCCGGTTACTCCTACCAACTTGAGCTTTGTTGATGGTTCTCCGTAAAAAGCATGCGCCATGATACCTGCAGCAGTTGCCGAATCTGCTGTTTGCACATACGTAACCCCTTCGCTGATTTCCTGAGGCAACTCAGAACAAACAACTGCAATTGCTCCGTTTGCAATGGCAGTTTGAATGTATTTATGCCCATCCTGACTCCCTCCTTTAATGGCAATAAAGCAGGAACCATTTCCAACATTTCTCGAATCAATCTGCAAATCTGTGATCTGCAAATCAGTCCGGCCAGTCAGTGACCTTATTCCTACCTTGTATAATATGTCTTGCAGTAATGCCATTATCTATCTGATTTATTACCAAGATCAAGGTATATCGTCTGCCTCCTGAATACCTGAGTTCCAGCAGGAATAGACTGTCTGCTAACTTTCCCCTTACCAACTGCTATCACTTGCAGCTGTTGCGCCTCAAGTAATTCAAGCGCATCTTTTAGTCCAAATCCCCGCAGTTCCGGCATGATGCCTGTTTTGGCAGGCAATGCCTCAGCTACGGCTGACTTCTTTCCGGTTTCAAGTCGGGCCCAATCTGAAGTACGGCTCATATCATTGAACTTCATACCGGTATGCTTTGCTATCATTTTGAAATCAGCAGCTGCTCCGGTATATGCCCCCCCTGAACTATCCTGATCTGTATGATGAGCATAACTGGCATACATCTCCTGATCTACTGTCATAAGTTTATCCGAGATGGCTTTGAAAACAGGACCTGCAACTGCGGCGCCATAATATTTTACTGCAAAGGGTTTATTTTTAATAACCACAATACAGGAATACTTGGGAGCATCTGCCGGAAAATAACCCGCAAATGACGACTGATAAATGCTTTCACTGTAACCCTTTTTTCCATTGGCAACAAGCGCAGTACCTGTCTTGCCGGCAATGCTGTAATAAGGAGAACGAAGGCCTTTACCGGTGCCGTTTATCACTACCCCTTCGAGGCAGGTCCGCAGTTGTTTCAAAGTGCTGGGACTGCATATTGCCTTCCTCAATTCAACTGGAGTAAATGCTTTTATTGTTTTACCATCTTTAACTACCGCATTAACCAGGAAAGGCTTCATCATCCTGCCATCATTGGCTACCGCATTGTAAACCATGAGTGTTTGAAGCGGACTTATAGAAATATTATAGCCGAAAGACATCCAGGGAATTGCTATACTGCTCCATCCTGATTGGCCCGGCCTGGGGATCAAAGGTTTTGATTCGCCAGTAAGATCGATACCTGATAATGAAGTCAGATTCAAATCCTCAAGGTGTTTCAGAAAAAGCTGTGGATCTCTGGCATAATAATTCACCCCAAGTTTGGCCATTGCCACATTTGAACTAAGCTCAAATGCCTGCTGGTAAGTAACATCATTTTCTTCGTGCCGCTCACTGTCATAAACCGTTCTGCCAGAAAAAAGCCACTTGCCATTTTCAAGATTAACTGGTGTATTCAGGTTTATAAACTGATCTTCCAGGGCAGCAAGCATGGTAACCAGCTTAAATGTGGATCCGGGTTCTGAACGGGTGATGGCATAATTAAAATCCTCTTTGTAAGCCCCATCTGCTTGCCTGCCCAGATTGGCTATTGCCTTAACTTTACCCGTCTTCACCTCCATTACAATGCAGGTTCCGGTTGTGGCTTCATTTTCCTGCAAAGCCTTTAACAAGGCCTGTTCTGCAATATCCTGTATATTAATATCAAGGGTTGTGAGGATATCTTTTCCATTCTCAGGCTCAATTTCCTGTCCTTCAACGGGCACATATGCACCGCCGGAAATGCGCCTCACCAATCTTTTCCCGGTTACACCCCTGAGCAGACTGTCGTACGTTCTTTCCAAACCCACATTAATTGAAACCAATTTACCGTCTTCATTCAGGTATTCCCTAGACAATCCAATCGTTCTGTTTGCCAGTAATCCGAATGGCGCCATACGCTTCTCCTTCTCTACGAAAATGAAACCGTTCCTGTTCTTGTTCTTGGCTATAAAATCAATTTTCCGCAATGAGCGGTACTGATTGAAATTAATATTTCGCTTGAATAAATAGTAACGATCTCCCCTGTTAAACACCCCCATCAACTCCCGCCTGTATCCGGCAATAGAGGCATCCGCAAATATTTCAGCCAGCTGTATGGCAAGACTGTCGATATGACTCCTGAAAAAACTGCCCTCTTTTTGCTGAACACCCTCCGAACCAAAATCAAGATATATATCGAAAAAAGGAATTGAACTGCTCAACATCCTGCCATCTTCACTGAATATGGTACCCCGCTCTGCATCCATTTCACGGTACTGGAGATGCAAGCTGTCGCTCAAAGAACGCCAATACGTACCTTCAGACTGCTGAATAAAGACTGTTTTGGCAACAATACCTCCTCCCATCACCAGCATAAGCAGGTAAACCAGGTAACTGCGCCACAATATGTCTTTTTTTGCTTCCAATTATTCTTAATTTTTATTTCTTTTTTATGGCTTTGTCAAGCACCACAGGCGGTTCTGTTATCTCCTTCAAACCCTGACCTTTTACCGCTTCAACAACTTCCGACTGCTTTGTCATAAACATCCACTCACTTCTGACCATCTTAAACTCATACTGTAATTCCTTCAACTCCTTGCTGGTTCTGTTTATATCTTTTACAGATTTCTCTGCATGATGACCATTATATATGTAAAGAACTGCCAGCGCGGAGAGGAACAAAAAAAAAGGAACATTCTTAACCAGCCAGACCTGACTGATCATTAACCTGCTCGCCTCTTTTTGTTGTTCGTTCATATGCTTTCAATAACAAAAACTGTATTTTGATTACACCAACCTTACCGCTTTATCCCAACCCTTAAACGGGCACTCCTCGAACGCGGATTCCGCTTAATCTCTTCAGGCGAAGGTTCCACGGGCTTTCTCGACACCTGAATGAAAGCAGACTCACTCCTCGTACCAAAAACCGGATCCTGCTCTGCTGCACCATCCAACTCTCCTTTCAGAAACTGTTTCACCATCCT
>CANHUF010000282.1 GCA_947463715.1 Sphingobacteriales bacterium | reverse complement strand
TACCCGTACCTGCAGCTGTAACCGAAAGGTTCACTGGTGAACCCGCACAAACAGTAGAACCAACCGGCTGCACACTGATGGTGGTGAGTGGCGTCACGGTCAGCTGCGCATTGGCAGACGTGACTGATCCACAGGTGGCGGTAACCACCACAGAATAAGCACCGGCATCTCCAAGCACCAATGAAGGTATGGTGTAAGACGAAGCCGTGGCTCCAGAAATCGGAGAGCCATTGTAGCGCCATTGGTAAGTGAGTGTTCCCGTACCAATTGCACCCACACTAAACGTAACTGGTGAACCCTGACAAACCGTTTGTGTTTGAGGTTGGGTATTGATGACTGTAGCTTGATTAATCGAGATAGTCGCAACGTTCGAGGTCGCTGAACCACAAGAACTAGTGGCTACTAATTGATAACTCAACTGTCCAGACACCGACGGAACGCTAAGTGTTGACGACTGCGAACTTGAATTGGAAGCAAATGAAATATTGCTGTATGTACCTGTTGGCGTTGTACTAGACTGCCATTGGTATGTTATGGTACCTGTTCCGATTGCTGTAGCACTCAAGGCCTGAGAACCACCTAAACAAACCGAAGCGTTAGCCGGTTGTGCAGTAATGGCAGTAGCCGGAGTAACCGTCATGGTAATGGCGTTTGAGTTCGCGGTAGCCGCAGCGCTCAAGCAAGACGATGGCAAGCTAGAGGTCATGGAAAGCGTAACAACATCATTGTTCGCAAGGCCTGTAGTGGTATAGGTTGCACCCGTGCCAACAGTAACACCGTTTAACTTCCAAGCATATGTTGGCGATGAGCCCATGTTGAGGCCTGAAAGTACAGAGAATGTAACACTTGTACCTGCACAAATTGTGGTATTGGTAGATTGCGTAATGCTCACACTTGGAGCAACCGGAGCACCTGTCATGACTACAGGTGTACTTGTTGCATTCGGCGTGAATAAGCAGTTCGCATAGTTCGACACCATTGAGACACTAATTTGTGCGCCTGCAGCTAGTGTTTTACGAAGATGATTGAAATAGAGGTTGCGTTGGCTAGCGCCATCGTTTTGACCACCAATATAGAAATCTACTGCATCAATATTGGCAGCACTGTTGATGGTTGTACTGTAGGTTGCCCCCCCACTTCTCGAGGTCATAGAGAAGTTGTACTGAGATGCACTCGTACGGGTCAATGTTACCAACATTGGCGTTGTTCCGTAAGAGGTATTGGCTGTTCCGTTTGTAGTAGTGATCGTTGAGGACCCTGTGTTATTCACATTAAACACAGTTGTTCCGCCAGACTTAAGATCAAATCCTTTACTTCCTGAACCGGCATCCCAGTTAAATATCCAATAGAAGCTCAATTCCTCGCCTACCATCATGCCATTGACAATTGGTCTGCGGGCATTTAAATAAGTTGAACCTGTTGCATAAATACCAAAAGCACTTGTTCCAATACCGGAAGTACCCGAACCATCGTTGGCTGGGTTTCCAATGAATGCACCTATGTTGGCTCCGATATTGAAAGCCCAAGGACTAAATCCTGAACCTAAATTGGAACCATTTGACCAAGAACTACCGTAGTTGCTCGCCTGATCATAAGCATCGGTGTAAGTAAACGTTGAACTATTCGTCCCAACGCTTGCCGAACCTAGTGCCCAAGCATAAGTTGGCGCTGTACCACCATAAGTTGGCGTTGCAGTAAATATATACGGACTTCCCGCACAAGTAGACGCACTCGTTGTCGAAACGGAAACAAGTGGGGTTACTGAAGGGTTAACTAAAGATGTAACCGCCACTCTTGGGCCTTCGCAGCCTGAAATTGTTTGGCTAACATAATAAATAGTTGTGCCAGGTATATTTGGTGTAGATGACGGCACACCTGTCAACGGAGAACCACCAGTTGGCACATTATAATAATTCAAGGTTCCACCGCTTGCCGCAACTAGTGCCGCACTAATTGAAATTGGAGAAGTACCTTCACATTGTGTGATCGTACCTGATGGATAAGCCAAAGAATAAGTTGGCAACGCTGGCGTTCCAATAACCGTAACAGCTATAGATGCCGCAGGACTCACACAAGCATTTGAAGCATCTGTTTGCGTCACATTGTAGGTTGTTGTTCCAGCCGCAGCAGTAGATGGCGTTGGCGCTGTCGAAGACCCCGCACCACTCACCGCACCAGTGTACCAAGACAAGGTATTTGAGCCGGTTGGTGTGGCAGTTAGCGTAGTTGCCGAAATACCTTGACAGTATGAAAATGATGCAGGATTGACGGTTGGCGCTGAAGGAACACTGTTCACCGTAATGGTTACAGGTGTACCTGTTGCACTCTGGCAACCATTAACGTATTCAGTGGCATACAATGTGGTGGTTTGAGATACTGAATTCGAATAAGTTGATGAATTATATAGATTGACGACACTTGATGTATTTTGTTTAATACTTACATTGTCGATTCTATGTTCGGCAGATATCCCACCAGTTCTGGCCTTGAATACATGTTTCCATGTCGATTTATTTGACTGGACATAGGCCGCAGGTAACTGTATATTTGTAAATATTGCTATGCCGTTGAGGCTCATGTTTAGTTTACCTTGCTGGTCGATTGAAATTGCTGCAGTACTAAACGATGTAGCGTTTATCCATGACGTATTATTTGAGTAAGCCAAGACGACCCCACCGATTGTCTCTGATGGATTTGAAATTGCCCCTCCATATATAACACGAATACCCGGCGAACCATTTGTTGCTGCAGTACCGTATTCATCAAATGAAACGACAAGCTTAGAACCAGAACCATGTTCAGCATTAACCGCTGTTGAAGTCGCATCTGCATCATCTGCAAAACTATACGAGATCCCGTCTGCGCCAACCTGAACAGCTTGTAAGTCAAACGCGATTTGATAACTTGAACCATTTGTACCACTTGCAGGAATGGTGAATCCGCCTAATTGAGATCCTAAATTCGGCGTCAATGTGACAAAACCACTTGACAGACTGGCATTATCTGATAAAACCCCAATTGGTGATGGGCTGCTACCTAAGTTGGATGCAAAATTATTTGAATAATATGTAGTTAACGAGGACGTATAACTAGGGGCTGAAGAATACCAAGAATAAGTCGGAGAAGTACTGCTATTTCCGGTAGCAAGTGTTGCTGTTGGAACACCAGGACCACATTGAACAACGTTTTGAGCTTGCGGTGCATTTGGAATCGCATTTACTTGAATACTCACTGGCAGAGATGTAGCACACTGAGTGAGTGGGTTTGTCGCCGAAACGCTGTAAGATACCGAACCTGCATTTGGCAAGGTTGGTGTTGAATATGTTGCTCCGGTCGCACCGGCAATAGCACTTCCTCCTGTAGCCCATTGATAGGTATAAGTGGCACCAGGTGTGAATCGCCATGCTGTATTCGTAATCGCCGCGGTTCCAGAGTAAGGCATTGCCCCAATTGACGCATCTGCATTCTGAAGTCCAACGACCTTATTGTTGGTGGTTGAGGCAGATTGCACATGCACCTCTACAATACCGGTAGTCTCGAAAAGTTTAACTTGAGCAGTTGTTGTCCCCGGACCTGATGAGAATTGATTGACATTAGAATATTGAACAACAAAACGGCGAGTTGGTGCAATACCCTCTGTCCAATATCGAATGCTACCATATCCTCCAGTGGAGCTGTTCGCGTTTCCATAATGATAATCAGCTGCAGCAACTGCAATAATATTTAAAGGCTCAGTGGCATTTGGAAGTGACGTGAAAGTAAAATCTCCAAGTTGCGTCCCGTTATAAGCACCAAATTGTAAAACAGCGTTTGTACCAAGGTTAACATTGTTGTAGATATTTCCGAAGAAATTATAATTAAACAACAAAGGTATTGAGGACCAACCACCATCATCCAAACCACCTGAAGTTTGAGCAACATTGGCAACCCCACCCGATGCTAGAACAGTTGCATTGGCTGGTGCCGTTGAAAAGGTTACAGGAATGGTGGTGAATGTAAAACCAGCACTTGCCAAGTTAGCGGAGAGCACGCTGCTTTCACCCGCACAAACCGCACTTGGATTTGCTGTTGGCGTGAAAGATAAGGGATTCAGAACACCTACTTGGAAGGTCGGGAATGAAAAGGAATTTGAGCAACCCAACGGTGTGATGTTCGCTAACTGATAATGTGTGGATACAGTTGGACTAACTGTTAATATCGATGG
>CANHUF010000281.1 GCA_947463715.1 Sphingobacteriales bacterium | reverse complement strand
ATACCACAAGCAATAGAAAGGGGTATTGCCATTTTTTGCCTGATTTGTTTTTGGCGGATGTGGAAAAGGTAGGCGCCAATGGCAAATATATAAGGAATCATGACGGCCAGGGTAGAAAGTGATATAGCAAGGGTAAAAACGGATACCAGGTCTTTGATGTAATTAAAAAGTAAGAGCACGGAGGTGATGGCAGAAGTGATGATAATTCCCAGTGTTGGTGCTCCGTTTTGATTAACTTTTTTAAATATGGGAGGAAAGAGTCCGTCTCTTGCTGCTGCCATGGGAATATGTCCCTGCAGTAATGTCCACCCGTTCAGCGCCCCGGCAGTTGCCAGCACTGCAGCCGCAGCAATAAAGTACCTTGCTGTTGGTCCCAGAAAAATGGCCGAAGCATCGGCAAATGGCGTTGCAGAGCTGGCCAGTTTATCCTGTCCGAGCAGAGCCATCACTGCAAATGAGCTGAGCAGATAAATAACAGAAGTGATGATGGTTCCATAAATAGTTGCCTTCTTAACCATTGTTTGGCTGTTGCTGATTTTATCACCGGTGATGGTTGCACTTTCGAGACCAAGAAAAGCGAAGAAGGTGAGCGTTACTGATGCGGTCAGCGCATCAAAATCCCAGATTAAATCCAGATTGATCTGCTGGTAGTTGATATAAAATAATGCGGCAATACCCACCAGTAAAAGCGGTGCAATTTTGAGTATTGTCATGAATAACTGAATTCTCCCAACCAGCAGGATTCCCCTTGTGTTGAGCCAGGTGATAAACCAGAGAAAAAACCATCCGGTTGCAATTACAGCAGGCACACTATTTTCAAGCAATGGGAAGAAGACAGACAAATAGCCGAGTAATGCCACAACGATGGCAGCATTGGCAAACCATATTGAGGTCCAGTAACTCCAGGCCACAATGAATGCAGGGAAGCGCCCCCATGTTTGCAGGGTATAGGCGTATGGACCACCTGCCGCATCGGGATAAAACACAGATAACCTGCCAAGCAGAATGGCAAGCAGTACGGCTCCGAGAAAGGAAAAAACCCAGCCTACAATCCCGTTTGCGCCATAGGCAGCCAGGGATGCAGGTAGTAGAAATATTCCCGAACCTATCATATTACCCATGACAAGTGAGATGCTTTTCCAGAAACCGATGGTGTATTGTTGATGTTGTTCCAATCTTTTTTACAGGTTCATGCCTGAAAGTACCACAATATGGCATTGAAACTGAAAATTTGTAGTGGCCTCGCCTGGAATCGAACCGGGATCTGGAGCTTCGGAGACTCTTATACTATCCATTGTACTACGAGGCCGGATTGCAAATTTAGATGATTTCCTTATATTTAAGGAACTAAAGCTTCTTGTGTGAAAAAACTTACCATTCATTCTCTCTCCGGGATTGGTGCCTTGTGTTCTTGTTTGGCTGCTGTCTTCCTATCCTTTTCAGGGAGTCATTCAGTAGCCGGTCCTTTTGTAATTGCCTTTTTTCTTTTGCTTGCATTGGCTTTTCAAGGTTATGAACACCTGAAAGGCTATTCATTTACCATATTGATTTTTGCAGCTGTATCAACATCGCTTTATTACCCGCAGTATTTTCTGGAATGGGGTGGGTTTAAATTATCGGGATTGATTATACCTCTTCTTCAGGTAATCATGTTTGGCATGGGTACGGCCATGAGTCTCAACGATTTTGCTGCTGTTGTTAAAACACCCAAAGGAGTTGTAATCGGTATCCTGGCTCAGTTTACAATTATGCCTTTACTTGGTATGACGCTGGCATCAGTTAGCGGATTACCGCCCGAAATAGCAGCAGGCATTATTCTCGTAGGATGCTCTCCTTCAGGAGTTGCTTCCAATGTGATGTCTTATCTGGCCAAGGCAAACCTTGCACTTTCCATTACCCTGACTTCCTGTACAACATTACTCGCACCTTTTGTTACGCCCATGTTGATGAAATACCTTGCAGGTGCTTATATCGAAATTGATGCAACGAAAATGATGTTCGACATCATCAAAATGATCATTTTACCTGTACTCGGTGGTTTGGCATTTAATAAGATTCTCTCCGGAAAAACAGCATGGCTGGATAAACTCATGCCTCAGGTTTCCATGCTGGGCATTGCTTTGATTATCGTGGTCATCACGGCCGCCGGGAGGGATAGTTTGCTTTCGATCGGACCATTGCTTATCCTGCTAACCCTCATTCACAATATTTTCGGGTATGTATTGGGATATGGCGCTGCGAAGCTGTTCAAGATGAATGAAAGCGATGCAAGGACTGTTGCCATTGAAGTCGGTTTACAGAATGCAGGACTGGCATCAGGAATTGCTAAAACGATGGGGAAGATTGCAACAATCGGACTGGCAGCCGGGGTGTTCGGACCAGTTATGAACATCACGGGTTCCATGTTGGCATCATATTGGCACAAACGTTCACCTGATAAACAGTAAAAATGAAATTGCTGTTTGTAGTATTTTCTCTTTTGTCAGGTCTCTTTTTGGCCCCAAAGCTGGTAAAAGTTAATCAGGGTCAGCCACCTTCAAAGGATGTTAAGCTTTATCTGCCGAATGGATTTGCGTCTGTTGCCGTGGTTGATAGCCTTCCGGGAAGTGCAAGGCACCTGGCTGTGAATGACAATGGCGACATTTATGTAAAGGGTCGCAGGGAGTTGCCGGGAGGAATGAACTGGGCCCTTAGGGATACCAATAGGGATGGGCGGGCTGATATCATCATAAACTTCGGGACCTTTAAAAATGAGGGTCCCTACTCAACGGAAATGCGCATCCATAACGGGTATCTCTATACCAGTGCTGAAACCTTTGTTTACCGTTACCGTCTTGTGCCTGGTGAACTGGTACCTTCTGCCGAGCCAGAAGTCATCGTACGTGATGTGGATGGTCCGCGTGAACACGATGGCAAACCCATCGCTTTTGATAAAGAGGGAAATATTTATGTTCCATTTGGTGGACCATCAGATGCCTGCCAGCAGCAAAACAGGGTTCCGGGTTCTCCCGGCTTGAAGCCTTGTCCGCTCCTCGATTCCAATGCGGGTATCTGGAAATTCAGGGCTGACAAACTGAATCAGTTCCGCACCAGAGATGGGGTGAAAGTGGCAACCGGATTACGCAGTATTGTGGGGATGGAATGGAATACGCGTGACAATACATTATATGCTGTAGCACATGGCAGAGATAACCTCAATGCTTCCTGGCCCAATTTTTACAGCGACTGGGATAATGCCATGCTCCCTGCTGAAGGGTTTTATAAACTACCCGTAGGCGCTGATGTTGGGTGGCCCTATTACTATTATGATCAGCAAAAGGGGAAGATTATGCTCAATCCCGAGTATGGGGGTGATGGAAAAAAAGTTTGCACAGATCCCGCAATCATAAAGCCCGTTTTCGGATTTCCAGGCCATTTCGCCCCTAATGATCTTGTTTTCTACAGAGGCAATCAGTTCCCTGAACGTTACAGGCATGGCGCATTTGTTGCACTTCATGGTTCAACTATCCGGGCACCCTATCCGCAGGCCGGTTATTTCATTGCATTTCTGCCATTTAAAGACGGTAAATTCCAACCTATGGAGGTTTTCGCTGATGGTTTTGCCGGATTGGATACTATCGTTAATACCTCCGATGCAGCGCACCGGCCGATGGGACTGGCCGTTGGTCCGGATGGTGCACTCTATGTATCAGATTCGCAGAAAGGGAAAATCTGGAAAATAAGTTACAAAGGCAACAGAAGTGTTTTCGGTACAGCACAGCTTGCCGCCATGAGAAAAAGACAACTCACTGCTACCAATATCAAAACCCCCGATCCTGTAAAGGACAACCTGGATGAGAAGCGGGTCATGGCCAGGGGAGAGCAGTTGTACATGCAGTATTGCCGGAGTTGTCATCAGCGCTCAGGTGCAGGTGATGGCAACAGGTATCCTCCCATAGTTAGGTCTGAATGGGTCAGGGGAGATAGTTCGCGGTTGATTCATGTGATGCTGAAAGGACTGCAGGGTCCCATATCTGTTTCAGGAAAGGAATACAACAACGTGATGCCTGCATTCCAGTTTCTGAATGATCAGGACCTTGCGGAACTGCTTACTTATGTCCGTAAGGGTTTCAGTAACTGGCGTTCAGGGATTACTCCTGAACAGGTAGCTACTGAGCGTTTAAAAGGACAGTAATCATTTCACGTAGATGGGTTTTGTCAGTCCGTTCATGTCGT
>CANHUF010000280.1 GCA_947463715.1 Sphingobacteriales bacterium | reverse complement strand
GGTTGCATCTGGTGTTATTGAAGCATATAAAAACCTTGGCAACATCAATATACCAATTATTGTAAGGCTTCAGGGTACCAATGCTGTTGAGGCTAAAAAATTGATTGATGAAAGCGGCCTACAGGTTCAAAGTGCCATATTACTGAGTGAGGCTGCAGATTTGGTCAAACAAGCGGTTGCTTAAACCAGAATAATAAATCTACATTGAGGCTATCCATTGTATTTGGCATAATTTCTCTTTCCTTTTTAACCCTATTCACATTTGGGCAAAGAAAGAATACAGAATTTAAATACTATATTAAAAAGCTGAATGCATCAATAAAGGTTGACGGACAGGAGGAGCAAGCCTGGTCATCCTGCGCAGTTGCAAGTGATTTCCATATGGTACTGCCTATGGATACCAGCAAGGCAATGGTGAGGACAGATGTTAAAATGGCTTATGACAACGATCATTTGTACATCTTAGCAGTATGTTATAAGTCCCGGAACCAACCTTATATGGTAGAGTCCTTGAAAAGGGATTTCAACTTCGGTAAAAACGACAACTTTTTACTGTTCATGGATCCATTCAACGACCAAACTAATGGATTTACGTTTGGATCCAACGCAGCAGGTGCACAATGGGATGGATTATTGTATGATGGTGGGAAGGCTGACCTAAACTGGGATAATAAATGGTCATCAGCTGTATCTTATGATGATGAAAAATGGATCTGGGAAGCATCAATTCCATTTAAAACAATACGCTATAAAAATGGTATCACAACCTGGGGAATTCAATTCAGCAGGTTAGACATCACAAAAGCTGAAAAGTCAAGCTGGGCGCCTGTTCCACGTCAGTTTCCGACGGCATCCCTTGCCTATACAGGTCAATTAATCTGGGATGAACCACCACCTGAGGCCGGAACTAATATTTCAGTTATTCCTTATGTTCTTGGAGGTGGCAGTAAGAACCATGAGGCAAACAAACCCACAAGCTACAAAAGACAAATTGGTGTTGATGCTAAAATTGCAGTTACCTCTTCATTGAATCTGGACTTAACTGTTAATCCTGATTTTTCGCAGGTGGAGGTGGACCGTCAGGTGACAAATCTTGACAGATTTGAGCTTTTCTTCCCGGAAAGGCGACAATTTTTTATAGAAAACGGAGACCAGTTTAATAATTTTGGATACAATACGATTCGCCCCTTTTTTTCGAGAAGAATAGGATTGAATGCACCCATCCAGTTCGGAGCCAGGCTCAGTGGCAAATTGAATAAAGACTGGCGGATGGGGTTCATGAATATGCAAACAGACAGGGTAACCGATACCAAAACTCCTGTACAGAATTATACTGTATTTGCATTACAAAGAAGGGTTTTCAGCCGTTCAAATCTGGGCCTAATCTTCGTCAATAGAAATCAGATTCTGTCCAGGGATGAAAAAGATCCCAGTTATCTCTTAAATCCTTTCAACCGCAATATCGGTATAGAATACAATCTGGCTTCGGCAAATAATCTTTGGACGGGCAAAGCATTTTTACTCCGATCTTTATCTAACTCAAAAAGTAAAGAGGATTGGGTTCATGCTGCGAATTTACAGTACAGTAGCAAAAAGTGGCTTGCATCTTGGCAACAAGAATATGTTGGCAAGCAATACACGGCTGATGTTGGCTATGTGCCAAGAAAGGATTACTTCAAATTAACACCTGGTATTGCCAGATTTTTCTTTGTTAAAAATCCAAAAATAGCAAGCCATTCTGTCAAAATCGAATCCTTCAATTTTTTTGACAGGTCATTCAATTTTACAGAGAACACAACATTCATGGCCTACACACTGGCATTGAGAAATCAATCAACTTTCACCCAGTGGGTTTCCAATGATTACATCAAACTGCTTCAACCATTTGACCCTACAAACTTCAATAAAGATACTTTAGCAAGAGGTACAAAGCACCAATGGAATGCAATTGGTAATCAGTTTACCTCAAAACCCCAACAATTGCTGACATACGGTTTTTCAACAAGATTTGGCGGGTATTACCAGAATGGCACAAGAACCTTCATCAGTGTAGATCTTGGTTATCGGTTTCAACCATTCGTAAGTGCAACCCTAAGTGCCAGTTATAATCACATAAATCTGCCTCAACCCTGGAACAAAACAACATTTTGGCTTGTTGGTCCAAGAATTGATGTAACGTTTACAAATACACTCTTCTTTACTACATTCATTCAGTACAATAACCAGCAGCAAAATATTAACCTGAACACAAGGTTACAGTGGCGTTACAAGCCAGCATCAGATCTCTTTATTGTTTATACAGACAACTATTATCCAGCTCCGTTTAATGTAAAAAACAGGGCGCTAGTATTGAAGTTCAATTATTGGTGGAATCTCTAAACTGGTTGTACGCTTAGGTAAAGGAATTATATACCTGAATCAAATTGTATAATCACATTTTCTTAGCGTCTTCCAGAAACTGTGCAAGTCCCAGATCTGTAAGCGGGTGCTTAAGGAGTCCA
This sequence comes from Sphingobacteriales bacterium, assembly GCA_947463715.1. GTDB lineage: Bacteria > Bacteroidota > Bacteroidia > Chitinophagales > Chitinophagaceae > Pollutibacter. Next base: position 1,717 of record CANHUF010000280.1, on the reverse strand, counting down.
AGTATAGACGACAAAGGACAAGTACAAATATGTGCACCTGCTTCTGCTGAACGTACGATATGCAATGGGTTTCTGATTGAAGCAGCCAAAATTTCAGTTGCGAATCCCTGAACCTGAAAAATATGTGCAATCTGTGAGATAAGGTCGATACCATCCCAGTTACTGTCATCAATACGACCAATGAAAGGAGAAACATAAGCAGCACCTGCCTTTGCAGCAAGAATTGCCTGACCTGCAGAAAATACCAATGTACAATTTGTCCTGATTCCGTTATCAGTAAACCATTTTATTGCTTTGATGCCATCCTTAATCATAGGCACCTTTACAACTATATTGGGATGAATGGCTGCCAGAGCCTTTCCTTCTTCGATCATGGAGGCATAATCTGTTGAAAGTACTTCTGCACTAACATCACCATCCACAAGCGCACAAATATCAGCGTAATGCTGCAAAATGTTTGCATTACCTTTTATACCTTCTTTTGCCATCAATGAAGGGTTGGTTGTAACCCCATCAAGAATACCCAAATCAGCAGCTTCTTTTATATGAGCAAGGTTGGCAGTATCAATAAAAAATTTCATATAGCGTCTGTTGTTAGTGCAATTTAAAAAATCTGTATATGAATCCAGTTGAATTTTAAACAAAAAAAATGGCAGGTTGATTACATCGCACCGCTCAACCACCTACCCTTGCTACCTTCCGGTCCTGGGGGATTTCAGCAGGAGCTGGTCGTGTAAGACCTGCCGCTGCAAATATAGTAATTTCATCTGAATTCTTTATTGAATTGACTATTGAATTGCCTAATTCCAATTAGCTCATCATATCTTCCTCCAAGTGCTCTGAAATACACCAATACCAGGTAGTTATTTTCTGTTTCCCATGTATCCTGTTCAGTGAATGTACTCTGGTAAAATGATTTTCCATTTTGAATTGTTCTCAACACGTATTGATAATCATAGTAACCCTGCTTCAGTAGCAGGCTTCCTTCGTAACAACCCTTATCTGGATTGAATTGCATCAAAGCATCAGGATCTTTTCCATAATTTGTTATTTCACCCATAATAATCAAATCAGCATTACTGTATGGTTGTCCGTTTAGCGGCCTGAAGCTGAAATTAATTCTTGCATAATCTGCATTCCAGAATGGATTAATCTGCTCAGTAGTTTCCAGCATATACATGCCATTCAGGTCTCGGTAATAAAAATACTGTCGAGGCAGCCTCGGCTGATCTTCCTTTACATATAAGGTAAATGCTGAGTCGGAATTTTCCTGTCTTTTAATTCTGTCTCCCAGGAGTCTGAAACTTCTCAGGTTAAGCCACCGAAACTCTTTACCTGCAGGCATAATCATTTCATTCTCGTTACTGTACTGCAGCATATCTTGCTTCATAAAAGTTGGTGTTCCAATTTTAAGCAAATTATCCCATCTGTAATTCTGCAGTACATTGATTTTGATCTGTTGCTGCGGATATTGAATGCCAAGATTTCTTGTATCCAGCATAATTTGTAACCTCTGATGCGTCTGAAAATATTGTTGATTAGACGGTAACAGGAGTTGCGAACTGAGACTAATTTTTTCATCAACAACTAAAAATCTTCTTGTAAACGACAATTTTGAAGTGTCGCCATTCAAAAAAACCTTGAGCAAATAATTTCCGGATTTAATTGGAATAGCATTCCTGTCAGGAAGTGTTGCCTGATAATGGGTATATTTTTT
>CANHUF010000279.1 GCA_947463715.1 Sphingobacteriales bacterium | reverse complement strand
TTATTACCCGTATTTCTGAAACGGGGAACATAAATACCACATGGCCGCCTACCTGAATAGTATTTATCCAGATACCCATCAAGCTCTGCCTCGGCACCTGTTCCTGTAAAATGATCCATCAGGTTATGCCCCAGCTGATTGCTGGAATTACCCAATCCATTCGGGAATTCACTTGTTGAAGAGTTAAGGAGAATGGCTGCCGTAGCGATAGCAGAGGCATTTAGAAAAATAAGTTTTGCAAAATAGCTTACAGCTTCTCCTGTTTTAACGTGAATCACCTCAACACCAGTTGCTTTTCTTCTCTTACGATCGAATATAACCTTCGAAACAATGGTATCAGAAAGTAAGGTCATGTTACCAGTTAATGCAGCTGCAGGCAATGTTACTGCATTGCTGCTGAAATACCCGCCAAATGGGCATCCTCTGTTGCACCTATTTCTAAACATACATGGCCCTCTCCCATCCCATCCCCTTGAGAGGTTAGCTACCCGGCCTATTGTGACAGTCCTTTCAGGAAAATGCCCTTTCATTTGATCTTTGAATACCTTTTCAGCACAATTCATTTCCATTGGAGGGAGGAATACACCGTCAGGAATAACCCTATTTGACTCTCTGTTTCCGCTAACTCCGATATAACTTTCAACATAATCATACCATGGTGCAATTTCCGCATAACGCACTGGCCAGTCGGTAGCGACGCCATCCTTCAGGTTTGCTTCAAAATCCAGGTCACTCATCCGCAGGCACTGGCGTCCCCATGTCAATGAACGACCACCAACCTGGTATCCCCTGTACCAGTTAAAAGGCTTTTCTTCTGTATAGGGGTATTCCTTTTTTGAAGCAAAAAAATGACCGCAGTCAGGCTGACTGGAAACATCCCCTGAAGTCGACTTCAATCTGAATTCAAACTCCCAGGGTTCCATCATAGCAGTAGGATAATCTTTTATATGTTCAACGTTCCGGCCCCTTTCCAAAACCAGGGTTTTCAATCCCCGCGCGCAAAGTTCCTTGGCAGCCAATCCACCGGTTATGCCTGAGCCAACCACAATGGCATCAAAATAATTTGCTTTTGCGACTCCGTTGATATTGAAGGTTCCCATGGATTAACTTGAGTAATTACAATTCTGATTCACCTGAAATTCTATACATCCCTGATATGCTCCTGGTACAGGATCATAATTCAGCACCCCTGTAGCAACGGGTTTGGATGTGCAATAACCCAGAACCGTGTAAGCCTTGAGTTGCTGAAAAAATGGTTTACCTGTGATTTTTTGTTCAACCTCCCCAGCCAGTCCGGGTAATAATTTATCCTCCCCTTCTATTCTTACAAGAATACTATTTTGTTCGTCAGCCGAACACTGGGAAAATGACTTATCAAAGGACTCAACCGCATATCTATCAACTTTTTTCAACCCCTCGATAAATATAACCTGCAGGGAGCGTGGCAGACCTTGTTCAACATAAGCCGCAACAAACTCATGTGTTAAGGTATCTGACGCACCCGGGGTATCAGTTGCAGGAATGATTGCATCACACAAAGCAGCCAGTAATCCTCCAGACTGCTTAAGAAATTGAAAATCGGGTGCCAACAACCTAGATTGTATGAATCTTGACTGGGCAATCCAAACAGAAGCCGAAGTTCCAACCAGCAGCGCAATAAAACTTTTTCGGTTGATCAATTTCATAACACCATATTCATCATAGAAATAAATATGTACATTTATTTCCAAAAAGTAAAGTGAAAGAAAGTAAGATTTATTACATACCCTATAAATTCAGGCGAATTGAAAATTTACATATACTGCTATGGCTTGTAAAGGATGCCTGCTGGGCCATCAACCTGAAAATACCTGCACTTATTATGATAATCCCTACCCTCTGGGTAGCCATCGTCATAACCTATCAAACTAGAAAGATCACCAGTGAATTCCTTCATAACCTGGCAATTGATTTCTGGATTACCGCAAACTGTACCTGGATGATTGGTGAATTCACCGGATGGGACGCCAATCTGGTAGGGAGGTATGGACTAAGGGAATTTTCACTTATCCCATTTGGCATTGGATTGTTTATACTTGGATATTATTACCTGATATATATACGCAGGAAGGACTTTGAAGATCAGATACTTCAGCAGACAGAAGCCCTGATGCAACAGGAATCAGCCAAATCCGGCAATTAATTGAATCCTAATTTGCATAGGTTGGAGTATCTTTGAGCCCCGAAAAGAAGGGATAAAAACTATTTCAGTATGTTCAGAACACACACCTGCGGAGAACTTCGCATTGACCATAAAGACAACCAGGTAACCCTTGCAGGATGGGTACAAACGATCAGAAAGTTTGGTGCCATTACTTTTGTTGACCTGAGAGACAGGTATGGTATAACCCAGCTGGTCTTCAATGAAATACTCAACACCCAGCTTGACGACCAGCCTTTGGGCAGGGAGTTTGTACTCCAGGCATCGGGAAAAGTGCTGGAACGTACCAATAAAAACCAGACTATCCCAACAGGAGAAATTGAGATCGAGGTAACCGGATTCAAAATACTCAACAAATCTGCAACCCCACCATTTACCATTCAGGATGATACAGACGGAGGTGATGACCTCCGAATGAAATTCAGGTATCTTGACCTCCGCAGAAATGCAGTGAAAAGGAACCTGGAGCTTCGCTATGCCGTAAACCGTTCAGCCAGAAATTATCTCCATGAAAATGCATTCATGGATATTGAAACTCCTTTTCTCATCAAATCAACTCCTGAAGGAGCCAGAGACTTTGTGGTTCCATCCAGGATGAATACAGGTCAGTTTTACGCCCTGCCACAATCACCCCAGACTTTCAAGCAATTGCTGATGGTGAGCGGATATGACCGGTATTATCAGATTGTAAAATGTTTCAGGGATGAGGACCTCCGTGCAGACCGGCAGCCGGAATTCACACAGATCGATTGTGAAATGTCTTTTGTAGAGCAGGAAGACATTCTCAAAATGTTTGAAGAGCTGATTAAAAGAATATTCAAGGATGTCAAAAACATAGATTACACTGATATTATTGAGCGCATGACATGGGAGGATGCCATGTGGCAATACGGCAACGACAAACCGGATATCCGTTTCGGGATGAGCATTTGTACGCTGAAAAAACCTGCCACCGTATTCTATGACAAGGCGGATCATGCTGCACTCATCAATGATGCCGGATTTGTGGTTTTTGACAGTGCGGAATCAGTCATGGCGATAGCAGTACCGGGTGGTGCAGCTTTTACCAGAAAACAACTCGACGAACTAACTGAATGGGTAAAGCGCCCACAGATTGGCATGAAGGGATTGGCATATATCCGTGCCAACGAAGATGGCAGTTATAAGAGCAGCATAGATAAATTTTACAGTGAAGAGCGACTCAAAGCGATAGCAGAGGCTTCAGGAGCCCAAAAGGGAGACATCACTCTTATTCTCGCCGGTGCTGAAGAAAGGACCCGTAAAGCCATGAGTGAACTCAGGCTGGAAATGGGTAAACAACTCGGCTTGAGAAAAGAGCATGAATTCAAATTGCTGTGGGTATTGGATTTCCCGCTGTTTGAATATGCAGAGGAGGAGAACAGGTGGGTGGCCAGACATCATCCTTTCACTTCACCCAAACCCTCACAGATTCAGACCATGATTGTAAACGATCCGGTCATACATGATGCAGCGAATTACCTTTCACATCCCTATGCGCAGATCAAAGCCAACGCTTATGACATGGTATTGAACGGGAATGAGATTGGTGGAGGTTCAATCCGGATTTACCAGCGTGAATTACAGGAGAAAATGTTTGCTGCGCTGGGCATGAGTCAGGATGAGGCACTGCATAAATTTGGTTTTCTGCTGGGAGCATTTGAATATGGAGCTCCTCCGCATGGTGGCATTGCATTTGGCTTCGACAGACTATGTTCTATTTTAGGAGGAAGTGAAAGCATCCGTGATTTCATTGCATTCCCCAAAAACAATTCCGGTAGGGATGTGATGCTCGATGCACCTTCAACAATTGATAACAGCCAACTCGATGAACTGGCCCTGATAATTAAAGGGTAAATAATTGATAATCAATAAATTAAATAAAATAAAAAGGTACCAATGGCACCTTTTTATTTTATTTTCTGCTCCAGATTTCGTATATTCTATCTCCTTTTGAACTCAGTCCGGAGTGATGCCAGTTTCCCTCCTTCAACTCTCCGTTGAAAGAAAGCGA
>CANHUF010000278.1 GCA_947463715.1 Sphingobacteriales bacterium | reverse complement strand
CAGCATCACACGAGTTAAACCTTTGCTGGTAATAGAAGTTACTGACATTGCTGTTGTTTTTAAACTCATGCTGTTGTTCAATCAAGATGATGTGAGGTGATAGTTTTTGTCCATCCGCTGATAGAAAATTGATTTCGCCCCTGAAGAAAATTTTTTGGCTTATAGCTCTTGCCAGACTTGATTTTCCGCTTCCACTTTCACCAGTTATAGCCAGGTTTTCATAAGTATCAATGTGGAGGTTTATATGCTTAAGAACCGGCTTGCCTCCAAGTTGTACAAATACATTGATACATTCAATTTGCATTTTCATCAGGCTGGAAATTAGTAGTTTAATGAGTAACCAATGAAGGCTTAATAAAATTTGGGTTTAATTAAAAGATTTGAAGTTAATCTCATTATATTTATTGTATCATAATTTTTTAAAATGAAAAAAAGATACTTTATAGCATTGGCATTTTTGGGAGCATTTTCCACACAAATACTTGCTCAGGATAAAAAAGTAGATATGGCTGTTCTAATTGAAGAACAGTTTGCCAACGCAGCTGTACAATATAAACTGCTTGAAAAGAATGTGCCAGATACCATGATGCCCAAGACACTTAACAAGCAGACTGGAAAAGTAGAGGTGAGTAATACAAAGTGGTGGTGCAGTGGTTTTTTCCCTGGCAGTTTGTTGTATATTTTTGAGCATACACAGGACCAGGAAATTCTTCGGATTGCAAAGAAGCGTTTGGCGATTCAGGAAAAGGAAAAGCATTACACCGGGAATCATGATCTGGGCTTTATGATGTTCAATCCTTTTGGCAATGCATACCGTTTATTCAAGAATCCTGCAGACAAGACCACTATTGATACTGCTGCCATGTCTTTGATTACCCGCTACAGGCCGGAAATCAAATCCATTCAGAGCTGGAATAAGCGTCCTCCTTTTAATTGTCCGGTTATCATAGATAATATGATGAATCTCGAGCTGCTGCTATGGGTGTCAGAGAATGGTGGTGATGCCAAATTCAGGGAAATTGCCATAAACCATGCCAACAGCACAATTGCCAATCACTACAGACCAGATTACAGTGCTTTTCATGTTTTGGATTATGATCTTTCAACAGGAAAACTGATTGCCGGTAAAAATCACCAGGGCTACAATGACGCATCCACATGGGCACGTGGTCAGGCATGGGGTTTTTATGGATTTACCATGATGTACAGGTTTGTAAAGGATGAGCGTTATCTGAATCAGGCAAGAAATATCATCAAGTTTTTGATGAATCATCCGAATATGCCTGAAGATTTAATCCCTTACTGGGACTTCAATGCTCCCGATATTCCCAATGCGCTGAGGGATGCATCTGCGGCTTCTGTGTTGGCTTCAGGTTTACTTGAACTTTCCCGCTATACAAAAGGGAAAGAAAGCAAAATGTATGTTGAAGCTGCACGCAAGATTATTGTAAAGCTGGCGTCTGACGAATACAGGGCAAAGCAGGGCGAAAACGGAGGATTTGTGTTGATGCATGGCGTAGGACACCTGCCTGCAAAATCAGAGGTTGATGTTCCACTTACATATGGAGATTATTATTTCCTGGAGGCCATGCACAGGTATAAAAACTGGATTCTGAACTGATCCTAAACAGCTATGCACTTATGTCTGTCTATTTACTGGATGAAGAAGAAATCTGGTTTCCTCCCTCACATGAATATGAATTTGACTTAGTGGCAGTTGGAGGCACTTTGACACCTGAACGGGTGTTAAAGGCCTATAGTATGGGTATTTTTCCATGGTACAATGAACCTGATATGCCGGAATGGTTTTGTCCGGTGGAACGTTGTGTCTTTTATCCAGATTCGTTTATACCATCAAAATCCTTACAACAAGCTGCCCGTAAACAAAAATGGACATACACAACAGACAAGTGTTTCAGTGATGTGATCAAGCACTGTGCAGGTAATGGCAGGGAAGGTAATACATGGATATTACCCGATATCATCAGTTGTTATAAAAAGCTTCATGAACTTGGCTACGCTCATTCGGTTGAAGTATGGCGGGGAGATGAGTTGGTTGGTGGGCTATATGGCATGGCAATTGGAAATATTTTTTGTGGGGAAAGCATGTTCAGCAAGGAATCCAATGCCTCGAAATTTGCATTTTGGAAGCTGGCTGAAATTGCAGATTCTCTGAATTATGGTCTTATTGATGCACAATTGGAAAATGCGCACCTGATGTCTATGGGAGCCAGTCTGATTGGGCGGAATGAATATCTTGAATTACTTGAGGAGTCAATAATGAATAATGGACTGAAAGGGCGGTGGAGCGATGTGAATTCACTATAGTCTGCTTGACTTTGATTCAAAAGCAATGACTGAAAGAATACTACTTTCCTTGAATTTAAAGTTAAGATAGCCGGAGAATTCTGATTCGCAAGTTATATCACTGATGTTTGCGCCAGCTGCAACTCCGCTTAAATCTTTTGGGATAAAGCCATTTAGTTTTCCTGTTTCAACCCATTGTTCTCCTGTTTGATATTTTTCAAATCGGTAGGCTTCAGGCAGGGCAATGGCATCGAAGAATTCAGTTGAAAAAAATTGTTTCAATCCTTTTTTTTCCTCAATCAATAAGTTGAGCGTATCTATAAATTGGTATAATGCATTGAAATGTTCAAAAGCATTGTCCAGCCTTTTTTCAAAATCATCCGTAAAGCAGTCGGTGTTGGGTTCTATTAAAGTGAATATCTGAGGTTGAAATGAATTTATCTCACGGAACAACTCATTTCTCTGGTCCATTGATTGTATATGATGAAGACAGAGTGAAGCATTTACCATTAACTGTGTTGAATTGCCGGGTATTTTCGTGGCCAGTAACTTGAAATCAATTTCTTCAATAGACGAATGCACTGGGACAAAATTCAGTTCAAAATGTAGTTCCTTTGATAATTCAATCAAGCTTTGGGTTGTGAAATCAAGTGCAGGTCTAAATATTTCAATACCAATCAATGTGACTTTCTCAATATGAGGTATCCTGTCAATTTCTCTAAGTAGCTTTTCCATTTGAAGACCCCTTCCAATTCCTATGTCCAGCATAGTTATTTGACTGTGGAGACTTGCATGCTTACACAAAAGAGAATTGATTATTTCTTGTGCTTTCAGCACGATCGGGAACTTGTTGGCAAGGATATCAAACAAAACAATTTGAGGTATCGCCAGATCCTGCAGGTAAGTATTTCTAACCTGCTCCGGGGATCTCGCTTCCTGTCTGTACTGCAATGCTCTTTTCAAATCTGCCAATAGGGCGGGGTCTGATTCAAATGGAAATTTTTGTAAAACACCTGAAATTATATCATTGGTCATTCAGATGGATTTCATCAAATTGTGTATGGCGTTTTTTAATGCGTCACTCACACCAACAACAGGTAGACGAAACGACTCTTCAACTATGCCCATAGCTGAGAGATAGGCTTTGACGCCACTCGGACTTCCTTCCGCAAAAAGAGAATGGATGATTGGGAGCATTTTTTCATGTATCGGTCTTGCTTCTGAGAAATTTCCTTCCAGACAGCGGTTTACCATTGTGGAGAATTGAGCAGGATAAGCGTTTGCAACCACAGAAATCACACCTATCGCACCGCATGCGATTAGTGGAAGGGTTAATCCGTCGTCACCACTTATAAGTTCAAAACCATCAGGTTTATCACTGATTATCTGCATCATTTGCTCCATGTTGCCAGAAGCTTCCTTTGTGGCAATAATTTTTTTGCAATCTCTTGCTATACGGAGTGTTGTGGAAGCGCTTACATTCATGCCTGTCCTGCCGGGTACATTGTACATGATTACAGGAAGCGGAGCAGCATCATTGATGGCCTTGTAGTGCTGATACAGGCCTTCCTGATTAGGTTTGTTGTAATATGGACTTACAGATAAAATAGCACTGTAACCTGTAAGGTCAAATGTGGAGAAAGAATTTACAATACTGCGGGTATCATTTCCGCCAATTCCTGCTACCAGTTTAAGTTTATTTTCATTGTATTCGGATACCAATGAAAAGATCTCCTGTTTTTCTTCTTTGGAGATAGTGGCATTTTCTCCTGTTGTGCCAAGAACAACGAGGTAATCAACCTTGCCATTAGTGAGATGCGTGATCAGTTTTTTTAAACCTGTTTTATCCAGGTCGCCATTTTGCATGAAGGGGGTTACTATGGCTACACCTGTTCCTGAAAAAGGATGATTAATCATGGGGTATT
>CANHUF010000277.1 GCA_947463715.1 Sphingobacteriales bacterium | reverse complement strand
GATGTTTGGGTCAACGCTGGAGAATCTCTGGGGCCCGGGCAGGTTCCTGGCATTTTACCTGGTTTGCGGCGTTGGTGCAGGAATCACCCATGTGCTGGCACAGACCTATGACATCGCTCAGTACAATGCACTTTTTCAGCTGGGAGAGATTGGGGTTGAAGAGTTGTATATCCTCAGCAATATCCCCACCTTAGGTGCTTCGGGTGCTGTGATGGGCATTTTTGCGGCCTTTGCCTATACTTTCCCCAACAGTCAGATGATCATCCTCCCCATACCATTTCCCATTAAAGCCAAATGGGCATTGCTTGGATTGGCTGTACTTGACCTCATCGGAGGAGTTTCCAGTCAGTCTACCGGCATCGCACATTTCGCTCACCTCGGAGGTGCAGCGGTAGGGATTGTGGTGGTGATGATCTGGAATAGGAAGAACAGGAGACATTTTTACTAAAATACAAACGGTCATGTCGTACAGCAAGAATATGGGATCAGGCCGTACAGGAATCTGGAATACAGGTAATCCGCTGGTCATGCTCATTGTGCTTCAGGTCATTTTTTTCATCACCCTCAACTTCATTAAAAGTATTTATACTTTTTCCAGTCTGGCTGATGAAGCTTTTTACCGGAATATCTACCACTGGTCCATTTTACCCGCCGATCCGGCAAAGTTTATTACGAGACCCTGGACTATTGTGACCATGATGTTTGCAGAGCTGAAAACGCTTACGGTAATCAGTAACCTTATTTGGTTGTGGACTTTCGGATACCTGGTGCAGGATCTGTTAGGGAATGATAAAATCATCCCTTTATACGTATACAGTGCCTTTGCAGCCGGTATTGTTTTCATGCTTACAGCCAACCTGGCTTTTGGCGGACAAACAACAGGGATGTTTTTCAATGGCGCGGCATCAGCTGTAATGGGCCTCGCTGTGGCAGCTGCAACATTGTCTCCCGGATACAGGTTCTTTCCCATGATAGGAGGAGGTATACCCTTATGGATTATTACCACAGCATATGCAGTCTTGCAGGTGGCGGCGCTGGGCAGACAGCCGGTGATGCTTGTTCCCGTGGCAGCAGCAGCACTGGTAGGATATGTTTTCATCCGCAGGGTTAATGACGGCAAGGACCCCGGGGCCTGGATGAATCAGTTTTTTGACTGGAGTGCCAACCTGTTTACACCTGGAAAAAATAATACAGGCAAGTTCAGGAATACTTCTTTCTACGAAAAAAGCGGAAGGGAACCTTTTGTCAGAAAACTCAACGTAACCCAGCAGCGTGTGGATGCTTTGCTGGATAAAATCAACCAGAGTGGGTATGAACAGCTGACTGACGAAGAAAAAGAATTTCTGAAGCAAGCCAGTAAAAAAATTTAAAACTCCACACATTACCATGGCCAGCCGTAAGCGCTATTTCCAGGGGTTTGTCTTGTTTCTGAACATACTGACAGGAGTGCTTTTCCTTTTGTGCAGTTTTGCATCCAGGCTACATCCCCGCGACTGGTGGTTTACCGGGTTTCTCGGGTTGTTTTTTCCGTTCATCACTGCGTTGATGTTCTTGTTTGTATTTTTCTGGCTGCTTGTGAAAAGGAGCTGGTCTCTCATCAGTTTATTGATCCTTGTCATGGGCTTTGCAGCTATTTCACTGCATCTGCCATTAAGGACAGACGCCGGGTTCAGAAAAGAGAAGCAAAAGGAAGAGCTTCGGGTGATGAGCTGGAATGTGCGTCATTTTATTCCCTTTGATGAGAGCAGTTTTAAACCAGACAGACTCCGGCACCGGCAAAAGATACTTGAACAGATCAGGGAATATCAGCCTGATGTCATTTGTTTCCAGGAGTTCATTGCCATGCCGGGTGACGGAGAGGATGATCCTCTTTTTCAGTTAAAGCATAAGTTCGGGTATAAATATCACCAGTTTGCCGGTGAGGATATTTTTGGTACCGAGCAGTACAGCGGTATTGCGATTTTCTCCCGATATCCAATCATGGATGGTAATTCCATTTCCTTTCCGCCATCCTATGATACCAATGTGGAAAATCCCGTTTATGCGGATATCCTTTTTGGCGGGGATACCATCCGCATCTTTTCCGTTCACCTACAGTCGTTCGGATTTGGAACCAGGGAATACGATGCCATTGATGACATCAAGGCTGAAGGCGACAATAATATCAGAGACTCCAAGTACATCCTGCGTAAAATGCGTAATACCTTTTCCTGGCATGGCCGGCAGGCTGATTTTCTTTCTGAGGAAATCAAGGCTTCTCCCTATCCTGCGATAGTGATGGGTGATCTGAATGATGTACCCGGCTCCTATGCCTATGCTGTGATGCGCGGCAACAGAGAGGATGCATTTTTGCAGCGAGGTGCAGGACTGGGTGCTACCTTCACCAGCTCCTCATCATTCATTTTACAACTACTTCCTACGCTTCGTATTGATTATATTTTTCACCCGGACAAGTTTGCTACAACACAGTTTATGACCGGGGGCAGGCGACTCTCAGACCATAGTTTTCTGTTGGCAGACATCCGATTGTAGGGGGTATCTCTCCTACAATTCGTATCTTTGTATACTTAAATGAAGATCATGCCGGCATTGCAGTTTTACAATTCGCTCTCGCGTCAGAAGGAAGTTTTTCAGTCGCTTATACCCGGAAAAGTGGGGTTATACGTATGCGGTCCAACTGTAAGCGGAGAGAGTCACCTCGGTCACGCCAGGCCCTTCATCACCTTTGATATTGTTTACAGGTACCTCAGGCATTTGGGTTATCAGGTTCGCTATGTGCGGAATATCACTGATGCCGGCCATTTTGAGGAAGAGGGCAGGGAGAGTGAGGATAAGATTTCCAAGAAGGCTGCCCTGGAAAAGCTTGAACCCATGGAGCTGGTGCAGAAATACACCAATCTGTTTCACTGGGCTATGCGGGAATTTAATAACATTGAACCCAGCATTGAACCCACTGCAACCGGGCATATTGTGGAGCAGATTGTGATGATACAGAAGATCATAGCAGATGGGTATGCTTATGAAGCCAATGGTTCGGTTTATTTTGATGTAGAAAAATACCACCGGCATTTTAGTGCCAGAAATATGCCTTACGGCATACTAAGTGGCAGGGTGCTGGACGACCAGCTCGAGACTACCAGGGAGCTGGAATCACAGGAAGAAAAACGCAACAAGGCAGATTTTGCCCTCTGGAAGCATGCTGCCCCGGAGCACATCATGCGTTGGGAGAGTCCGTGGGGCGAGGGTTTCCCCGGCTGGCACATTGAGTGTTCCGCCATGAGTACCAAGTACCTGGGTGATGAGTTTGACATCCACGGTGGAGGTATGGATTTGCAGTTCCCGCACCATGAATGTGAGATTGCCCAGAGTGCTGTTTGCAACCACAAGATACCTGCCCGGTTCTGGTTGCACAACAACATGATCACCATCAATGGTCGCAAGATGGGGAAGAGTTACAACAATGTGATCAAGCTCAGTGAGCTGTTCAGTGGTAATCACGAAATTCTTACCCAGGGTTATTCACCTATGACCGTGCGGTTCTTCATCCTGCAGACCCATTATCGCAGTACCCTCGATTTCAGCAATGAGGCGTTGCAGGCTGCGGAGCGCGGACTCAGGAGGATGTGGGAAGCATTCACCCAGTTGAATAAATTTGAGGTTTCCGATGATGTTGTTACTGCAGGCGACCTTGACCTCGAGGCGCATTGTTTCGGTGTTTTGAGCGGACTCGAAGCAGACATGAATGACGACCTCAACACCGCCAAGGTGCTGGCAGGATTGTTTGAGCTTGTACCCGTCATCAATTCTATGAAGGACGGTTTAATCAGTAAAGATGCACTCACCTCATCCACCATGCGGATGATGAAGGAGATGTTCAATACCTACCTTGTTGATATTTTTGGTTTGAAGGAAGAGAAGAAGCAAGACGATCAGAAGTTGTCTGCCGTACTCGGACTCATTGCCGATATCCGCAGGGATGCCAGGGCCCGCAAGGATTACGCTACTTCCGATAAGATCAGAAACCAGCTGCTGTCTGCCGGTATACAGCTGAAGGATGAAAAGGATGGGGGAGTAAGTTGGGAGTTGGTGTAGGGGGGAAGGCATAAGGCACGAGGCACAAGGCACGAGCCTGCCAGCCGAAGGCTGGGCACCAAGTAGAAAGGAAAGTTGAGAGAAATAAGTTGAGAGAGTTTATTTCTCAACCCTCAACTAAATTCTCTCAACTCATGTATTTCAAGGCT
>CANHUF010000276.1 GCA_947463715.1 Sphingobacteriales bacterium | reverse complement strand
TGATTTTCGTAGTGTGACGCAATTCCTCAAATTGTAACCAAACAAAGCCAACTGACAGCTTAAAACCCATCTGATGCAAGACCCTAAACCAACAAAGCCTACCTGGAAATACAACATGAATTATCCGGGTATGGATGACCTGATCCGTAAAGCAAAAAGCCGAATCCCGCGCTTTGCTTTTGAATACCTCGACGGTGGCTGTAATGAAGATGTGAACCTGATTAAAAACACAAGCGAACTGCGTCAGGTTGAACTCCTGCCGTATTACCTCAGTGATCATACGGGTAGCGATTTGTCTGTTGAACTATTCGGTCATACCTATGACGCACCTTTTGGGGTGTCACCGATAGGGCTGCAGGGACTGGTATGGCCCAATGCACCGGAGATACTGGCTAAAGCAGCAGTCAAACACAATATCCCCTTCACCCTGAGTACAGTAAGTACATCAAGTGTTGAGCGCATCGCAGAGATTACCGAAGGGAAAGCATGGTTTCAGCTCTACCATCCGGCTGACAATGCCCTGCGGGATGATATCCTGGACAGACTGGAAGCTGCCGGTTATGATGTGCTTGTGCTGCTCTGTGATGTGCCTTCTTTTGGTTTCAGGCCGCGGGATATCCGGAACGGACTGGCTATGCCGCCGAAAATGACGGTGAAAAATATCCTGCAGATCATGGGTAAACCGCAATGGGCCATGCAAACCCTCCTGCATGGTACACCCAATTTTGCCACCCTCAAACCGTATATGCCGAAGGGATTGAATATGAGTCAGCTCGGACAATTCATGAACCGCACTTTTGCGGGCAGACTGAATGCCGATAAAATTGCACCTATCCGAGACCGCTGGAAGGGCAAACTGGTGCTCAAGGGTTGCGCCACCGTCGCCGATGCCGACATGGCTGTGGCATTGGGTTTTGATGGATTGCTGGTATCCAACCATGGTGGTCGCCAGATTGATGCGGGACAATCTGCTGTGAAGTCGATGCTGCCAATTGTTGAAAAATACAAGGGTAAAATTAAAGTAATGATGGACAGCGGCATAAGGACCGGTCCGGATATTGCCCGTGCACTTGCTTCCGGCGCCGATTTTTCTTTCCTGGGCAGGTCATTTATGTATGCCGTGGCTGCATTGGGTGAGGAAGGCGCGGATCACATGATGGGGATGCTGAAAACACAGCTTTATCAGGTGATGGATCAGGTTTGCTGCAAGCGGGTGGAAGACTTGCCGACCCACCTAGTGAAATGAATATGCTAATGATGAATGTGAAAATGCTGAATCTCAAAAATATATCCGGATGAAAATACTCATCATGGACGGTCATACGCTCTTTCAAAAAGACATTGATCGCTCACCTTTGCAAGCTTTTGGAGAACTAAGTTACCTCGACCGTTTTTCACTTAACCATATCAGTGAATATGATCCGGAAACATCAGTCCTGATTACCAACAAGGCACTGGTAGGCGTTCCTGAGCTTGATTATTTCAGGCAGTTGAAACTGGTCATTGTTACCGCAACGGGATATAATTGTGTGGATGTTCGGGCCTGCAGTGAAAGAGGCATTCCTGTCTGCAATGTGCCGGCATACGGCACTTATTCAGTGGCTCAGCATGCGCTCGCCATGTTGCTGGAATACAGCAATCAGGTTGGATTACACAACAGCTCTGTTCAGCAGGGAGCTTGGGCAGCTTGTCCCGATTTTTCCTACACCCTTACTCCGATTTCAGAATGGTATGGCAAGACACTTGGCATCATCGGCATGGGCAATATAGGTTCCTGCTTTGCCGGCATGGCGGAAAGCCTGGGCATGCAGGTGATTTATAGTCATACCCGTGATTTAATGTTATCAGGAAGGAAGTTTGTTGATCTGGATACCCTGGCTGCATCAGCAGATGTGGTGAGTTTGCATTGTCCGCTTACACCACAAACAGATAAAATCATCGGGACTGATTTCCTGTCGAAAATGAAACCAGGTGCAGTGCTGGTCAATACCTCACGAGGTGGATTGATAGACAATCAGGCGCTTCAAAAGACCATGCAAGATGGTGGCATTGCTGCAGCCCTGCTGGATGTGCTCGACCAGGAGCCGCCACCGGCTGATCATCCACTCATTGGATTGCCTAATGTTTTCATCACCCCCCATATTGCCTGGATTAGTTTCGAGGCCAGACAAAGGATTTTTGAGGTCATCAAAACTGCCATTTCCTCATTTAACTCAGGTCAGCTGATTAATAGGGTCAATTAAAGTTTAAAAAGTACTTCTGTAGATTCACCTACACGAGTTATTCTTGTTGCATGTGCTGAAGATGTTACATTTTCTCATTGATTTTTACTTTGAGCCAAATGTTATAAATGCATGAAAAAACTATCTTATAATTTGTTTGTTGAATCTCTGGCTACTAACTCTGGTTTTAAAAGTGTTGTGTATTCAAATTCAATATTAATATCATCGCGATTATCAATGAGATTTATCAATCCTTTTGCAGCTTCCATTCCGATTTCCATCGTTGGTTGTCTTATTGTAGACAAGCTGGGACTGATATATCTTGAAACGATATGATCACTGAATCCAATAATTCCGAGATCTTCAGGTATCTTGATTCCAAGATTTTTTGCAGTCTTTAGCACCTCAATGCCAATTGTATCTGTCATTGTGAATACACCATCTGGTCTGTTTTTTGACATCAGGTATTGATGAATGTATTGGCTTGAATTGTGAATGATATAATCTTCCCTAAGTATAAATTTGTTTTGAAATTTTATATTGTATTTACGCAGCGTATCATAAAAGCCCTGATATCTGATATTCCCAATATTGAAGTCTTTTCCGCCACCCAAGTATCCAATTCTTTTATACCCTTTATTTATCAGGTGTTCTGTGGCCATGCATGCCCCGAGATAATTGTCCACTGCAATTTTTGGCGTTTTTAGTTCATTATTGACTCTGCTAAAAAAAACTATCGGAATATTTTTTTGTATTGCTCTTGTGAAATGGGAAAAGTCCTTTGTTTCAAAAGTCGTAGATGCGATAATTCCGTCTACCCTGCTTGCTATAAGTGCATTGGTGTTGGCTATTTCATTTTTATAGGATTCCTCAGATTGCATTATATATATCCTGTATCCTTTGTTTTTCAAAATATGATTTGCCCCACTGATTAGGGTAGAGTAAAAATCTGATTTTAATTCAGGGACAATTATACCAATATTAAAGGACTGTTGTTTTACGAGACCTATTGCTGTAAGGTTTTTTTCATAGCCCATTGATTCTGCGGTCTCAAGGATAATTTTTTTGGTTTCTTTTTTTATTTCGTCACTTGAATTTAACGCCCTGGAGATGGTTGATATCCCAAGTCCAAGTTTTTGGGCAATGTCTTTGATCGTGATGCCTTCTTTTGTTTTTAGTTTTTTCTGTTCATCTACTTTAATAGTAAAGTACTTTTTGCAATACTTGCAAAAATATCTTTGGGACCCATTACTTTTTCCTGATTTTACAATCCCTGATACTTCTTTACAATTTAAACACTTAATCATTGTGATTAAATTTTATCCAATTTATGGTTAATAATCAGATTATTAAAAAAGAAGTCATAAGTATTATTGGAATCGTTTCCGGTAGTTTCATTTTTATGTGCTGTAATTTTTTAGTTGTATTTTTTTTTAAGACAAACATTATAATGGATATTCATAAAGTGGAATGATTTAACTGTTAAAAAGGAATTTTTTTAGGGATAACTTAAAAATAAATTCTTCAGAATGATTAATGTAAAAACTATCAATTATTTATACTGTGAATTGGAGGGGAAAATATGAAAGAATTACTAAGGAAAATTATGAATGGAAAAAGGTATTGGGCTCATAGGTTGAATACAGTTATTTTTTATTTACCATCTTTAACTACTGTGATTTTTATGGTATTTTTTATTCAACATGTTGCTTTTGGTCAATTCGATTTTCAAAAAACTATTCAGCCGATACCCATGAGCAGTAAGTTCACGGATCCCGGATATTATGTCTGGTGTGGAACCATGACCCAAGGTGATGATGGTAAATATTACCTTTTTTATAGTCGGTGGCCCCAGAAAGAAGGATTTAAAGGATGGGTTACACATAGTGAGATCGCCTTGGCAGTTTCCGATAAAGTTACAGGGCCGTTTAAACCGATGAAGGTAATCCTGGGACCCAGGACAAAAGGATTTTGGGATAGTGATGTTACGCACAATCCTAATATTCAAAAGTTTGATGG
>CANHUF010000275.1 GCA_947463715.1 Sphingobacteriales bacterium | reverse complement strand
TGGGATGATACTCATGGCGGAAGATGCTTCAGGAAAACTGCATTTTGTGAGTGCCGGTGAAGCTTCACTCGGAGGCTGGAAAGTGAGCTGAAATGATGTAATTACCCAAAATAGTCAGGCATGAAACCCCGGATTAAAAAAGTCGCAGTTCTAGGAAGTGGTTTAATGGGCTCACGCATAGCCTGTCATTTTGCAGGCATCGGTGTGCCGGTTTTATTGCTCGATCTTCCTGCCAAAGGAACCAATCCTTCCGATAAAGCTGCTCTAAGAAATCAGCCTGTGCATGACGCACTCCGGAGTGCCGTTCAAGCTAATCCTGCTCCTGTATATACCAAAAATGTAACAGAAAGGATTCAGGCTGGCAATTTTGAGGATAACCTGAAAGATATTGCTGGTTGCGACTGGATCATTGAAGTGGTGGTGGAACGTCTGGATATTAAAAGAGAATTGTATAGTAAGATAGAAGCGTTTCGGAAACCCGGAACAATCATCACATCCAATACATCAGGGATTCCCATGCATCAGCTGACTGAAGGACGTTCAGCAGATTTCAAGACACATTTTTGTGGAACACATTTCTTCAATCCGCCCCGGTATCTCCGGCTGCTGGAGATTATCCCTACAGCCGATACGGCTCCTTGGGTGACCGACTTCCTGATGCATTACGGAGATTTGTACCTGGGAAAGACAACAGTTTTGTGTAAAGACACACCGGGTTTCATTGCCAACAGGGTTGGCATTTATGCCATTATGGTGATGATGGAACTGATGGATCAGCTGAATCTTTCAGTAGATGAAATTGATGCCCTTACCGGTCCGGTTATCGGGCGACCCAAGTCAGCCACATTCCGGACGGCAGATATGGTGGGGCTTGATACCCTGATCCATGTGGCCAACGGATTGTATGCCAATTGTCTGCATGATGAATCAAGAGAAATATTTCGTTTGCCCGAATGGTTGAAGAAAATGGGGGAGCTTAACTGGCTGGGCGATAAAACAGGTCAGGGGTTTTTCAAAAAGACAAAAAATGATGCCGGTGAGAAGGAAATTCTGACCCTTAACCTCAAAACCATGGCGTACGGGCAAAGACAGAAACCCCGTTTCTCTTCGCTTGATACAGCCAAAACCATAGACAATCTAGAGCAGCGGATTCAGATGCTTTGTGCCTCACCTGATAAGGCTGGTCAGTTTTATAATGCATTCCACCACAGGTTATTCTCCTATATCTCAAACCGAATTCCAGAAATTGGTGATACCCCCGCAGGAATCGATGAAGCCCTCAAGGCTGGCTTCAACTGGGAGATTGGGGCCTTTGAAACATGGGACCTGCTCGGTGTTGCTGCTGTTGTTGCTGCGATGACTAAGCAGGGAATTAGCGTTCCGGCATGGGTAAGGGAAATGCTGGAAAACGGGAATAAATCCTTTTATAAAATTGAGGGAGGTAAGCGGCTGGTCTACCATCCTGCACAAAAACAATATGTTTCAGTTTGTGGTGCAGACCAGGTGCATGCGTTTATCGTGATGAAACATTTCGCCGGACAAACAGTCTGGAAAAACAGTGTATGCAGAACCTATCATTTGGGGGATGATGTACTCGGACTCGAATGGTACACCAAGATGGGGAGTATTGGCGGCGAGGTGCTGGAAGGCATGGAGCGGTCCATTTCCCTGGCAGAACAAAAGTACAAGGGACTGGTGATTGCCAATGAGGGCATTAACTTTTCAGCCGGTGCCAATGTGGGCATGATTTTCATGCTCGCCATAGAGGAGGAATATGATGAACTCGACATGGCCATCAGGATTTTTCAGCAAACCATGATGCGTGCACGCTATTCTTCCATCCCGGTAGTGGTAGCACCACATGCACTCTCCCTGGGAGGAGCTTGTGAACTCAGTTTGCATGCAGACAAGGTTTGTGCGGCAGCTGAAACCTATATCGGACTGGTTGAGCTGGGGATAGGATTGATTCCTGGAGGGGGAGGAACCAAAGAATTTGTGTTGCGGGCAGCAGATGAGATGCATGAAGATGAACCAGAGACCATCACCCTGAAAAACAGGTTTATCACCATTGCCACAGCCAAAGTGGCTACCTCTGCACATGAAGCATATCAACTTGGCATCCTGCGCAAAGGTCAGGATTACATTATTATGAACCAGGGCCGCCGCATCAGCGAAGCCAAGCGGGCTGTGCTCGACCTGTATGATAGCGGCTATGTGATGCCGGTTCAACGAAAAGATATCAAGGTACTCGGACGAACAGGACTGGGTGCCTTGCTCGCAGGTGTCCATACCATGGAAACGGGCGGATATGCAACAGCCCATGATGCGCTGGTAGCCCGGAAGCTGGCTTACGTCATGTGCGGCGGCGACCTCAGTGCGCCCGCAAGAGTTTCTGAGCAATACCTGCTCGACCTCGAGCGTGAAGCCTTTCTTTCCCTATGCGGTGAAAGGAAAACCCTGGAACGCATACAGGCTGTCTTGAAACAGGGTAGGCCTATAAGAAATTGATAATCAATCAAATGCAATCCTAGTTAACTTGGTAATATTACTTTTTTTTCGTATATTCTATTCCTTTGAATGGAACAGTGGCGAATGTCACAAATACTGCTGTTTTTAGTCCCTTATCTGCCTGAATCCATATAATTTATTAAATCGACTCATTTGTGAATATTCTGTGAATAACGCAGGCTGCAGTATTTCCATTCCCCTTTTTTTCTGTACAGATTTGGCAATATCTGAAAATCCAAATCGTTATAGTGGGTAACCCTTTCGGTAATCCAGATAGCCGAAGGTTTATTCAATTGCTTTTTATGCAGGGATTTAAATATTTAAGAAAATTTTTATATACAGCTGTTTTTATCTTTTCAGGATTTTTCCATCCTGAGAAAGCTGTTGGGCAATCCGGAACATCAGGTAGTCCGTTCACCAGTCTGGGTAGTGCCAGAAGCGTAACGACTGCTGGTATATATTACTTCAATATCAGTGGCGTAACGTTCAATACCTATGTGGATGGAACTGGTTACATGTTGGTTTTGAATGACGTGAAGAACACGTCAGGAACATTATCTGGGGTTACCAGCCTTACTACTTCTTCAGATGGGGTTCTGAGTACAACTGTGCTTGCACAGATCACTTCTGCCCGAATTGATCAGATCAGGATTAAATCTTCCATATCAGGGCAACTCGATGCTACTACTACCAATTCCACCCTCTTGGGTAGAATCAGTGCAAACAGGGCAATGTCAGTTGGAGGTAATGACAACTCATATAACAATGACTGGACAGGAACTGGAGCAGGTTATTTAACTGCAGATGCTGGGAATTGTAATAATGCCAAGACAACTCTTAATGAGGTGATTTTTCATTGTGCCTGTAATGTTAATGGTATGCATTGGCTTCCCTATGAAAATTCAATGTCTTATATATCTGATCAATCAGTTGTTCCAGCTGGAACTATTTATAATTTGTGGGTTCGTCCGATTCAGACCCTGGCAGTTAGTACACATCCGTCTACCACGCAGCAGAATCTCTGTTTGAACGGTTCCTCAACGGCTTTAAGTGTAACAGCCACTGGAGCTGCCTCCTATACTTACCAATGGTACAGCAATGCGAACAACAGCAACAGTGGGGGTTCGCCTATCAGTGGAGCTACGTCGAGCAGTTACACGCCGCCGACGAGTGCCACGGGAACACGGTATTATTATGTAGTGGTGAATGGAAGTGTAACGAGTAATGTGAGTGGCGCTGTTGTGGTGAGTCCGGTATCAGTTGCTGGTACTGCGAGTGGTGCTCAGACGATATGTTCAGGTGTTCAGCCATCTGCGTTGAGTTTAACCGGTCACACAGGGGATATACAGTGGCAGGTTTCTAGCGATAACAGTTCATATAGCAATATATCTGGTGCTTCGGCTGCTACGTTGAGTGGTGCTTCTATGGGTACGCTTACGGCTACGCGTTATTACCGTGCGGTGGTGACAAGTGGTGGGTGTAGTGCAGCTACGGGTAATGTGGTGACGGTGACAGTCAATGCCTTGCCAACTATTGCTGCCAATACGGGTTCATCGGGTGTATGTGTGGGTTCAACTATTACGCTGAGCAATGCCACGGCGGGAGGTGTATGGAGCAGTTCGAACAGTGCGGTAGCGACAGTGGATGCATCGGGCGTGGTAAGTGGTGTAGCTGCGGGTAGTGCAAATATTGTGTATACGATAACAGATGGTGTTACGGGTTGTACGAACAGTTCCACGACTGCTGTGACGGTGACGGC